>DASZZH010000015.1 GCA_035543335.1 Burkholderiales bacterium | reverse complement strand
AACTCTCCGGGAGCCGCGTTTGACACGAAAAATGCTCAGATGCAAGGCGCGCGACGAAGGTCGTAGCCCGGACTACGATGCCGAGGAGGGCCCGTGTAGCGTCTGCACCTGCGAAGCTGTGCAGCGGAGCGGGCCAGCGCTCGCCTTCGCGGTCGCACGTGCCGAGGCTCCACGCTCCGGCGAGCACGCAGCAGATGGGCTTTTCGTGCAAACCCGGATGGGGCGGCTGCCGCGACACGGTAAGCGAAGCTTGGGGTGCGGGAGCGGCAGCATGAGCGCCCCGTTTAACGGCGTTTCTTGCGGCAGCTTTGCGCCCCTTCCCGCGCCACGCTTCGCGAGACCGAGTCCGGGGTGCCTTTCCGGGCGGTCTGCTTTGTCGCTCGCCTTGCGAATATGCAACGGCTATTCAACGCGGCTCGCTTCGCGCATCCCATCCCGGAAAGCCGACGCCGCGGCCCCGTGGAGTTCTTCAACACCCTGCTAGCGCAGCTTAAAGAAGCGTTTGTACGTACTCATTAGATTGTGACGCCGCTAGCCCGATGGTCCCGTTTGTGGGTTCTGGTGCAACAACTTTGCGAACGGGACGCACGAGTGGGATCAATGATTTCCCCAAGCAGATTACATCATGCTAGCGCCAGGTTCCAGGTTAACGGCACGGGTAGCCGCGGGTTAACAGTTCTCCAGCATTGTCTGCCAGGGGGACGAAAGCCGGGTTATATAGCTGAAAAATCCCCTTGCCGATTCGTTTCCCGACAAACCGAAGGGAATGCACTGGCGCACCTATGAGCGGCTCTGCGCGGACGCCAAATCCGCCGAGCTTCGATCCTGGATCGGCATCGCGAACAAGCTCAACCTTTGGCGGGACCTGGGGTAATCCGTTTCGCAAAAGCGGGGCTGTTTCGCTTGTGTAATTCCTGTGTAGTCGCGCACGGAAATTTACACAAAAAGCCAGAATCCTCGGTAAATGCTGGAAGCAAAAGATTGCTCGATACGGGAAGCGAATCAAACTATTGGGAAATGGCGAGAGATTCCAGCATTCCCTACAAGCAATACTGAAAAACCTTGTGTCGATGGTTCGATTCCGCCCTTGGCCACCAGATTTCGCTGAGCGCGAAGCGTGAGGCAAAATCCACAAAGGGCAATTCCGCCCTTGGCCACCAAACGTCAAAGACTTGAATTGGCCGGACATAAAATCATGCGAGAGCCATGTCGAGCACCCTGATGATGTGTACGGCTTGGCGGCCGAGGCCATCGTGTATTTGATGGCGACAGCTGGTGCCATCGGCGATGAGCAGCGTGTTACTGTCGCTGTTGCGGATGCGGGGAAACAGTGACAGCTCCGCCATGTGCAATGAGGCATCAACGTGTTCCGCCTCGTAACCGAAGCTGCCGGCCATGCCGCAGCAACTCGACTCGATCAGTTCCGTATTCAGTTCCGGAATCCAATTTAGAACCTGCAGTATCGGCGTTATCGCGTCGAATGCCTTTTGGTGGCAGTGGCCGTGCAACAACGCGCGCTTGTATGGCAAGCGCTTGAAGGCGGTCGCGATTCGACCTGCCGCATATTCCCGAACCAGGAATTCTTCGAGAAGATAAGCGTTCTCCGCGAGCCGGGTGGCGTCCTCCCCGTAGCCATAGTGAAGAAACTCATCGCGCATCGTCAGCAAGCACGAGGGCTCCAAGCCGACGACAACCACCCCGCGTTCGACGTAGGGTAACAGTGCGTCGAGCGAGCGCTTTGCTTCGGCCTTGGCTTCGTCGACCAGGCCGACAGCAAGGAAAGTGCGCCCGCAGCATAATGGCCGACCGCCTTTTCCTTGGGCGCAGGACAAGTGCACCGCGTATCCGAGCGCTTCCAGTACGCGCTGCGCCGCGTGGGCATTGTCGGGCTCCATGTAATTATTGAAAGTATCGATGAAGAGCAGCACTTCCTTGCCGTCGCCCCGCGGCGTGGCTGCCGGCTGCGCCGTGGCACTGAACGGGAGCCTCCAGGAGGGCAAAGCGCGCTGTGCGGAGAAGCCGCACAGCTTCTCTCCCAACACAGCCAGCACAGGCACGCGATTGCGCAAGTTAAACAGCCAGCGAAGACGGGCAGCAGTCGGCGCATAACGCGGCAGATAGGCGATCAGCTTGTCGCGTAACGCGATGCCGTGCTCTTGCGCATAGGCTGCGCGGAACTCAATTTTCATCTTCGCCATATCGATCCCGGTCGGGCAATCGCGTTTGCATCCTTTGCACGACACGCAAAGATCGAGGGATTCCTTGACGGCCTCACTGGTGAAACCGTCTTTGCCCAACTGCCCGGAGAGGGCAAGGCGCAGCGTGTTGGCGCGGCCGCGGGTCACATGCTGCTCGTCTTTGGTAATCCGGTAACTCGGACACATAGTGCCGGCATCGAACTTGCGGCAATGCCCGTTGTTGTTGCACAACTCGATAGCCTTGGCGAAACCTCCGGCCGGGTCGCCACCGCTTCCCGGCGCGGTCTCGTTTTCGGAGACGGGATCACGCTGCACATTCCACGCCGACCAGTCGAGCTTGGGCAGCAGGGGCTGCATTCGATAAGCCGGAGGGAAACGCAACAAAGATGGATCATCCATTCGCGGCGTGCGCACGATTTTGCCGGGATTAAACAAATTGTCCGGGTCGAACAGCCCTTTGATCTCTTCGAAAGCCCTGTTCAGGCGCGGGCCGAACTGCCAAGCGACCCATTCGCCGCGACACAGGCCGTCGCCGTGCTCGCCCGAGTAGGCACCCTTGTACTCGCGCACCAGGGCTGACGCCTCCTCTGCGATGGCACGCATCTTCTGCGCGCCGTCGCGCCGCATGTCGAGAATCGGCCGAACATGAAGGGTGCCGACGCTGGCGTGGGCATACCACGTGCCTTTGGTTCCGTGCTTGTGGAATATTTGCGTCAGCCGGTCGGTGTATTCGGCCAGGTGTTCGAGCGGCACGGCGCAATCTTCTATAAAGGATACCGCTTTACCGTCCCCTTTCATGCTCATCATGATGTTGAGCCCGGCCTTGCGCACTTCCCAGAGATCTCTCTGCGGACCGGGGTCGCTCATTTCGACCACGCTACCGGGCAAACCAAGATCGCCCATCAGCGCGACCAGTTCCCTGAGTTTCCGCAGCAAAGGTTCTTTTTCGTGGCCGACGAACTCGACCAACAGGACCGCTTCCGGTTCACCGATCAGCGCATGTTCGATTACCGGGCGGAATGCGGGATTGCGCCGCGACAGGTCGATCATGGTGCGGTCGACCAGTTCCACTGCGCATGGGCCCAGCTTGACGATATCCTGCGTGAGCGCCATAGCCTGGTCGAAGGTTGAGAAATTGACCACACCCAATGTCTTGTGGCGCGGGATCGCTGTGATTTCGAGCTTGATCCATCTGGAGTAGGCAAGCGTTCCTTCCGAACCGACCAGCAGGTGAGCCAGGTTCACCGAGTTGTCCGGCGTATAGGGCCGCACGCTTTGCGGGTGGAAGATGTCGATGTTGTAGCCGCCGACGCGGCGCAGCACCTTAGGCACCATGTGCTCGATTTCGTCTCGCTCGCGGGCGGCGATAGCGGCCAGGGCATCGGCCAGTTTGCGCACACGTCCTGATCCCGTGAGCGCAGTCAATGGGCCAAAGTGCGCTTCCGTGCCATCGGCGAGAATTGCGTCTATGCCGAGGACGTTATGCACCATGTTGCCGTATTTGATCGAACGCGAGCCGCAGGAATTGTTGCCGGCCATGCCGCCGATGGTCGCTTGGGCTGAGGTCGATACATCCACTGGAAACCACAGGCCATGCGGCTTGAGCCAGGCATTCAGGTGGTCCAGCACGATGCCAGGCTCTACGGTGACGGTGCCCGCTTCCTTGTCGAATTCGACGATACCACTCAACCATTTGCTGTGGTCGATCACCAGCGCTTCGCCGACCGTCTGGCCGCACTGGCTGCTGCCGGCACCGCGGGGCAATACCGGCACTTTGAACTCGCGTGCAATCTGAAGCGCAATGCGCACATCGGATTCGTCGCGCGGCACCACTACGCCGATGGGCATGATCTGGTAAATCGAGGCGTCGGTCGAATAGCGGCCGCGCGAAGCCGCATCGAACCATACGTCGCCACGAATTTCCTTGTCCAAGCGGGCGGCGAGCCCAGAGGCCGCGAGGGCTTTGCGCGCAGTACGGGAGAAATAGACAGGTTGGGGAATCGGCGGGTTCATCTTGCCCCCTTAATGCTTGACGCCCATTAGCGACTGCTGCCTCTCAAAGATTGCTTTGACTCAAGCTCCGCAAGCACGACATCACGCTAGCACGGGCGCGCCGCGACGATGCATGACATGCAAATATATAAATTGATGTTTCTGCCATCGGTCGTTTTCCTCACCAAGCACAATATCAATTTTTTGTAATCTGGTGTAAGTTTTAATTTTGCATACTATTCAATATCTACGGGAAAGATTGCCTATGCTCCGTTTACATGAGGACGAAGCGCTGTTTATCGTACAGGTGTGCTGTAAACGTGCACTGTCTACTGAGGGCAAAACATTACTAACTACGGTTTACCCAGATTATGTAAATTGGCAAGCGTTGGTAAGTCTTTGCTTAAATTAACTGCCACATCTGCAGAATTGAACTGAAAATACTTGTGGGTTCGATTCCGCCCTTGGCTGCCGCGCTTTCATGACATGTTTGAGCTCGTGGCAACCAATACGTCATGCTTGAGCGTCAATTTTTGTTGTTCTTCAGCGCTTCCAATAGCGCGCTAATTAAGTCCATGGGCACTGGAAACACGATGGTGGAAGCCTTATCCCCGGCAATATTCGACAGGGTCTGCAGGTAGCGCAACTGCATCGCCTCCGGCCGCTGAGACAGTACCTTGGCTGCCTCTAGAAGTTTCTCGGAAGCCTGCAACTCACCCTCGGCATGGATTACTTTGGCGCGCCGCTCGCGTTCCGCTTCCGCTTGGCGGGCGATCGCCCGGATCATGGATTCGTTGAGATCGATCTGTTTGATTTCAACGTTGGAAACCTTGATTCCCCAGGCGTCGGTATGGGTATCGAGAGTAGTTTGAATGTCCAAATTGAGCTTTTCGCGCTCCGCCAACATTTCGTCCAGCATATGTTTACCCAGCACCGAGCGCAGAGTGGTCTGGGCAAGCTGGCTGGTTGCAACCAGGAAATTTTCCACCTGGATGATGGCTTTTTGCGGATCCACTACTCGATAAAACACCACCGCGTTGACCTTGACCGTGACGTTGTCGCGGGAAATCACATCCTGGCTCGGTACGTCCATCACCACGGTGCGAAGACTCACCCGCACCATCTGCTGGATACCGGGAATGACGAGAATCAACCCGGGGCCTTTTACTTTCCAGAATCGCCCCAGCTGAAAAATTACCCCGCGTTCGTATTCCCGCAGTACCTTCAGCGCGGAAAGCACCAGCACCACAATGACAACCAGCACGCCGAAACTAAAATTGAAAGCCATTAGGATTCTCCTTTGTCCGGTAAAGATTCAGGCACGACCTCCAGAGTTAAACCGTCTATTTTCGCAACCCGGATTTTTTGTCCACGCTGCAACCTGGCAGCGCTCTTCACGCGCCAAGTCTCGCCATGAACTCTGGCCCAGCCTTCCTGCTCGAAATCCTCTGTCACCTCCCCGATGCTGCCTAACAGCTCCTCGCGGCCGCTGACCACGGGGCGATTGTGGGCTTTGACGACCATGCCCATGACAAAAATCAGGAACAGGGCGCTCGCCATGCCGATTCCGAGTATTAATGGCAAGGGAATCCCGTATCCCGGCACCCCGGTGTCGATAAGAATCACCGACCCGATGACGAAAGCAATCACACCGCCGACGCCGAGCGAACCATAGGCCGGAAAATAGACTTCCGCGACCATGAAGGCAATGCCAAGCATGATCAACACCAGTCCGGCATAATTGACCGGCAGCAACTGGAAGGCGTACAGCGCGAGAATCAGGCAGATCAACCCCGCAACACCGGGCAATACATAACCCGGGTTGGAAAATTCGAAAAACAGGCCATAGACACCGATCAACATCAAGATATAAGCGATACTCGGGTTAGCAATTACAGCCAGCAGGCGGCTGCGCCAGTCCGGCTCGAAGGTGACCGTTTTGGCGTTTTCGGTGTTGAGTGTGCGTTCCTGCCCCAGGATGTTGAGCTTGCGGCCGTGGATTTGCTTCAGCAGGTGCGTGACATCATCGGCCACCAAGTCAATGACGCCGAGCTTCAACGCTTCATCAGCGGACAGGCTGACCGCTTCACGCACCGCCTTTTCCGCCCATTCCACATTGCGTCCTCGCATTTGCGCCAATCCGCGAATATAAGCTGCGGCATCATGAACCTGCTTGCGGGTCAATGTATCCGAACTGCCGTCTTTTTGGGTCTTGCGGGTAGTTTCCGGTTTTTCGGCGTCTTTTTTCTTATCAGGCTCGGAGGATTCCGGTCCGCGGGCATCCGGCATCCCGCCGATTTGCACCGGAGTCGCCGCCCCCAGGTTGGTGGCCGGCGCCATCGCGGCAATGTGGCTCGCATAAAGAATATAGGTGCCTGCGCTGGCGGCACGCGCGCCGCTGGGCGCTACGAAAGCCACAATGGGTATGGGTGAAGCGAGAATGTCCTTGATAATGGTGCGCATGGAGGTGTCCAGCCCGCCCGGTGTGTCCATTTGCAGCACCACCATTTGCGCGCCCTGCTCGGCGGCCTGTTCCAGACCACGGTGAAAGTAATCGGCGGTAGCGGGGCCGATTGCACCGTTTACTGGAAGGACGATGACAGATCCCGGCTCCGCGGCAATTGCCCGGATAGGTAAAGTCAACAGCAGAATGAGTAAGATGCGCAATTTGGCCATCGGATTGGCGTGCGATCCCTGCCTTTAACTATAGCTTGTTTGGCCACAGCCGGGGAAAACTAAGGAGTGCTGCGCAACGCCCGCTCATGAGCGGGGCTTAATCGGTAGTCTGGAATGCCGAAGATAATCTCGGCACGGTTGAGTTACGGGGTACCGCTTAGAAGCTTATGGCGCAGCTAAAAGCAAAAGGCAGGAATTCCGCGCTGGGCCACCAGATTATTTGCCCACTGCTGCTTTATCCGGCGACACACGGCTACCGTAGAATTTTTCCACTTTGCGCGCAATCCCGTCCTTGTCCAATCCCGCATCTGCCAGCATTTCCTCGCGCGAGCCATGTTCGATGAAGCGGTCGGGAAGTCCAATATTGAGAACCGGGATTTGCACGCCATGCGCCGCCAGGCATTCATTGACACCACTGCCTGCGCCACCGGGAATTACGTTTTCCTCGATGGTCACGAGGCTATCATGGGTATCGGCGAGCTTGAGAATCATTTCTTCATCAAGAGGTTTGACGAAGCGCATGTTGACGACGGTGGAGTCGAATTTTCCCGCGATTTCCAAAGCAGGTGCGACCATCGTGCCAAAAGCCAGCAAAGCAATTTTCTTGCCTTGACGGCGCAGCTCCGCGCGGCCTACAGGCAGCAGCGTCATTTCCTTCTGCACCGCCACGCCCGGGCCGTTGCCGCGCGGATAGCGCACCGCCGCCGGGCCATTATGACGGAAGCCGGTGTAGAGCATTTGCCGGCATTCGTTTTCATCCGCCGGAGCCATTACGACCATGTTGGGCAAGCAGCGCAGGTAGGAGAAATCATAGCTGCCGTTGTGTGTCGGCCCGTCCGGCCCGACCAGGCCGGCGCGGTCAACCGCGAACAGCACCGGTAAATTCTGAATTACGACATCGTGAATGACTTGGTCGAAGGCGCGCTGCAGGAAAGTGGAATAAATCGCGACCACCGGTTTTAAGCCGTCACAGGCCATGCCAGCGGCAACCGTGACGCTGTGCTGCTCAGCTATGCCGACATCGAAATAGCGGTCGGGGTAAACCTCGGAAAATTTGACCAGACCCGAGCCTTCACGCATGGCGGGCGTGATGCCGATCAGGCGTTCATCCAGCGCCGCCATGTCGCACAGCCAGTCGCCGAATACTTGCGTATAAGTGGGACTGCCCGGCTTCAATTTCGAAGGAACAATACCCACCGTGGGATCGAACTTAGTGACACCGTGATACTTGACCGGGTCGGCCTCGGCGGGGGCGTAGCCCTTGCCCTTCCTGGTTACCACATGCAAAAGCCGCGGCCCCTTGAGGTCGCGCAGGTTTTTGAGGATTTTGACCAGCGTGGGGATGTCGTGTCCGCTGATGGGGCCGATGTAGTTGAAACCCAGTTCCTCGAAAAACGTGCCAGGGCCGGGAGTGACCATGCCCTTCATGTGCTTTTCGGTGCGCAGCGCCAGGTCCCACATCGTCGGGAATTTTTTCAGGACCTTCTTGCCGCTTTCGTGAACCGTGCTGTAAACCTTGCCGGAGAGCAGTCGCGCGAGATAACTCGACAGTGCGCCGACATTGGGCGAAATTGACATGTCGTTGTCGTTGAGGATCACCAGCAGGTCGATGTCCTTCATGCCGCCCGCATGGTCGAGCGCTTCGTAGGCAAGACCCGCGGTCATGCCGCCGTCGCCGATAATCGCCACCGCTTTGCGGTCGCCGCCTTGCTTCGCGGCGGCGATGGCCATGCCGAGTGCGGCGCTGATCGAAGTGCTAGAATGTCCCGCGCCGAACGAGTCGTAAGGGCTTTCCTCGCGTTTCAGGAACGGCGTCAAACCGTTTTTTTGCCGGATGGTGCCGATACGATCACGACGGCCGGTGAGAATCTTGTGTGGATAACATTGATGGCCGACATCCCATACCAACCGATCTTCCGGCGTATTGAAAACATAATGCAGCGCAATAGTGAGCTCGATGGTGCCCAGTCCCGCGGCAAAATGCCCGCCACAACCGGAAACCGTGTCAATGAGGTAATTGCGCAACTCCTCCGAGAACGGAACGAGCTGGTCCTCGGGAAGTGCACGCAGGTCTTCCGGCGAATGGATGGCGGCAAGCAGCGGATACTTAGCGGCAAGAGACATTTTGCTCTGTTCTGTTCACCAATTAATTGCCTGAATCATAAGCTGAGCGGCGCAAACCGGCAACGAAATCAGCGGAACTCACCTGCGTAATCGTTTTTGTTGTCACGCAAGGCTGCGACAGACCCACAGGTCCTTAGTTTGGAAGGTTTTTTGCTTGACAGCCCTGGTGAAGGGGACGTATTATACGCCACCGCTTAATTCATGCCAACTGTTAAAGATAATCAATGATATATCACATCTTTCGCGGGAAGCCTCGTCGAAAGATTTGACTGCTGGCGGCAACGGTCGAAGAATTCTAAAATGTGCTTCACCGATGAACTTTGATCGACTGCACGGAGTCTTTTAAAGATTGCCTCTATAACAACCGAATTGAGCACTAAGGAAGGCTATTAAATGGAAGTCGTGCTGGCCCAGCCGAGAGGTTTTTGCGCAGGTGTTGTGCGGGCAATCGATATCGTGGAACTCGCGCTCGACATCTACGGTCCGCCGGTGTATGTCTTTCATGAAATCGTGCACAATCTGCACGTGGTGGAAGGGCTGCAAACGCGCGGCGCGGTTTTTATCGAAGACCTGGATGCGGTGCCCACCGGCTCAGTCACCATCTTCAGCGCCCACGGGGTATCCACCGCGGTGGTGGATAAAGCCAGGCAAAGAAAGCTGCAAGTAATAGACGCCACCTGCCCGCTGGTGACCAAAGTGCACCTGCAGGCGCAGCAATACAGCAAGCGCGGCTATGAAATCATCATCATCGGCCATATCGGCCACGAGGAAGTGGAAGGCACGATGGGGTCGGTGGAAGGCAGGGTTTACGTGGTTTCGACCATAGAAGATGTCGGTGCCCTGAAAGTCGAAAATCCCGACAGGCTTGCGTACGTGACCCAGACCACGCTCAGCATTGATGACACCCGCGACGTGATCGAGGCGTTGAAAAAACGCTTCCCCACGATTCAAGGCCCGGAACTCGACGACATTTGCTACGCGACGCAAAACCGCCAGAACGCGGTGAAGGCGCTCGCCGACGAAGTGAGCCTGCTGCTGGTGGTGGGGGCGCGCAACAGTTCCAATTCCAACCGGCTCCGCGAAGTCGGCAAGCAGCACGGCCTGCCCGCCTATCTGATTCAGGACGAGACCGAACTCGATAAATCCTGGTTCGCAGACATCAAGAAAGTGGGCATCACCTCGGGGGCCTCCACGCCGGAAGTGCTGGTGCAAAGGGTGCTCGACCGGCTCGCGACGTTTGGAGTGGAAACCACTCGCGCGATGGACGGCATCCGTGAAACCACCACGTTCCGTCTGCCGAAGTCGTTGACGCTGAAAAAAGCCGAGCAAACCAAGACCGGCACCACGTAAACAGGACATCTAATGGGCGTACCCTTAATTCAGAAATATCGTGTCGCCAAATACGTCATCGACCAGAAACTGCGCGGGGTGAAGCGCTATCCCGTGGTGTTGATGCTGGAACCGCTGTTTCGCTGCAATCTGGCCTGCGCCGGCTGCGGCAAGATCGATTATCCCGACGAAATTCTCAACAAACGCTTGAGCATGGAAGAATGCCTGGCCGCGGTCGATGAGTGCGGCGCGCCGGTGGTTTCGATCCCGGGCGGCGAGCCGCTGATTCACAAGGACATCGTCAAAATCGTCGAAGGTATTGTCGCGCGCAAGAAATTCATCTATCTCTGCACCAACGCGCTGCTGATGAAAAAACGCATCAACGAATTCACGCCCTCGCCTTACCTGACGTTCTCGGTGCACTTGGACGGCCTGCGTGAACGCCACGATGCCTCGGTGTGCCAGGAAGGTGTGTTCGACCGTGCGGTGGACGCGATCAAGCTCGCGCTGGCCAAAGGTTTCCGCGTCACCGCCAACTGCACGGTGTTCCAGGGCGAATCCGCGGAAGAGATCGCGGCGTTCATGGATTATTGCATGGAGCTCGGCCTGGAGGGTGTGACCATCTCGCCTGGCTACAGCTACCAGCATGCGCCGCAGCAGGAGATTTTCCTGCGCCGCCACGGATCGAAGCAGCTGTTCCGTGACTTGTTCAGGCTCGGCAAAGGCAAGAAGTGGCGCTTCAACCAGTCGAGCATGTTCCTCGATTTTCTCGCCGGCAACCAGAGCTATCAATGCACACCCTGGGGCAACCCGACGCGCAACGTGTTCGGCTGGCAGAAGCCGTGTTATCTACTCGTTGACGAAGGATATGCTTCGAGCTTCAAGGAACTGATGGAAACCACGCATTGGGATAAGTACGGCGTCGGCCGCAACCCGAAGTGCGCCGACTGCATGGTGCATTGCGGCTACGAGCCGACCGCCATCAACGACACGTTTGCGCGCCCGCTAAATGCGCTCAGGGTGTTTCTGAACGGACCGCGCACCGAAGGCATTTTCGCCCCTGAGCTGCCCGTTCTTTATGAAGAAACCGCCAAGAATTATATTCCGCTCAAGGTCAGCAAGCATTAGACCGCAGTCCCGCCTTTCGGGATGATTCCAAACTGACGCAACTCTGGTGATGGAAACGCTGGGAATTGCTTTGACGGCAGTCTCCGTTTTAATCTGGCTCGCCGTGCTGCTGGTTCCTTGGCGCCCCTGGTCTTCCCGGCCGTTTCTCGACGCTCGGCCCGGTGCCGATGACTTGAGCGATGTCACCGTTCTCATTCCCGCCCGCAACGAAGCGGCTGTCGTCGAAAAAACGCTTGCAGCGTTAAACATCCAGGGACGTAACCTTTCCGTAATAGTGGTGAATGATCAGTCCACGGACGGAACGGGGGAGCTTGTAAAGCGAATTCCGGCGCCCAAACTGACTTTGATGGAAGGCCGGCCTCTGGGCGCGGGCTGGAGCGGGAAACTGTGGGCGCTGGAACAGGGGCAGCAGCAGGTTACCACCCCGCTTATCATGCTTTTGGACGCCGACATTGAACTCAAGCCCGGCCTCATCGCGACATTGCGGGAACAGATGCAGAAGCATAACGTGTCATTCATTTCATTGATGGCGGTGCCGACAATGGGCAACTTTTGGGAAAAACTCTTGATGCCGGCTTTTGTATATTTCTTCAAAATGCTTTATCCGTTTCGCCTGTCGAATTCAGGGTATCGCGAAGTGGCAGCTGCGGCGGGCGGCTGCATCCTGCTCAAGAAACAGGTGCTTGAGGAGATCGGCGGATTTGCGGCGATCAAGGATGAGCTGATCGACGATTGCGCTCTCGCCAAACGCGTCAAGCTCATGGGACATAAAACCTGGATGGGGCTGACACACTCGGTGCAAAGCATCCGTCCCTACCAACAATTGAGGCAGATCTGGAATATGGTGACGCGAACCGCTTTTACGCAATTGCATTACTCAATCGCCTTGCTGCTTGTTTGCACCGCAATAATGGTGATTGCCTTTGTTGCGCCCGCCGCCGGCCTGTTTGCGGCCGGCTCAGCGACGCGCAGTCTCGCCGCCACGGCCCTGGCGGCCATGATCTTATCTTATCTGCCCACGCTCAGGTTTTACGGCAGATCGCCGCTTTGGGCGTTGAGCCTGCCGGTAACCGCTATGTTTTATCTCGCCATGACCTGGGATTCGGCGCTGCGGTATTTCCGCGGGGAGCGTTCGCGCTGGAAGGGCCGTGTTTACGACCGCGCAGGAACGGAAAAAGCCGGTTTGACATCCATTATGCTGCCCCTGGTGGCCGGTTTGTTGCTCGCAACTTCGGTGATTCCATCTCACGCGGCAGCCTCAGACAATGCCGCGGTGGTGGTGGAGCGCTTTCAAGCCACGCTGATTTCAGCGATGTCGGAGGCGCAGAAGCTCGGCTACGATGGCCGCTACAAGAAGCTCGCGCCGGCGATTGAGGAAAGCCATGACCTCGCCGGCATCGCGCAATTTGCCGCCGGCCGCTATTGGGAGAAGCTTTCCGACGAGCAGAAAAAAACCTACGTGGACGTCTTCGCCAAGCTGAGCATAGCGACTTACGCCTATCGTTTTGACGGCTACTCGGGCGAGAGCTTCAAGGCGCTCTCCGAAGAAGCCACCGGCAAGGGTGATGCGCTGGTGCATACCTTGCTTTCCACGCCGAATGGCGAGAAGATACACTTTGATTATGTACTGCGCCGCAAGAACGGCAACTGGCGAATCATCAACATTATCGTCGATGGGGTGAGCGACCTGGCGATCAAGCGCTCGGAGTACGGCAACGTCATCCGCGACCAGGGCGGCGACGTGCTGATTGCCAAGTTGCAAGGACAGATCGCGCAGTATTCCAAGCCGGCCGGCTCCAAAAAATAAACGAACCGGGTAATACTCCCGGTGTTATGACAGCCTTTATCACTGGGAAGAAGCGATGGAATCACATCAGAATGCGATCCGCATTGGCCGCAAGAACAAAAATGCCGTTTTGCCGGTGCTCGCCGCACTGGTGATGCTCGTTTCGGGTTGCGCCAACACCCCCAAGGGGGAAAACAACGGCGATCCCTTTGAAGGGGTGAACCGCAGCATCTACAAATTCAACGACGCATTGGACCGCGCGGTCATCAAGCCGGTCGCCGAGGGCTATGTCAAAGTCACGCCCGAGCCGGTCAGAAATTCCGTCTCCAATTTTTTTGACAATCTGGGTTACCTCAACACCATTCTTAACGATTTTTTCCAGGGCAAGGTCAAACAGGGAACAGCCGATTTGGGCCGCTTTCTGATCAACAGCACGGTAGGCGCATTGGGCTTGGTCGATGTGGCGAGCAAGGTAGGCATGCGGCCTCACGAGGAAGATTTGGGACAGACACTCGGTGTCTATGGCGCTCCTGAAGGTGCGTACCTGGTGATTCCGCTGCTGGGCCCCAATACCGTGCGCGACAGCCCCGGCTTGGCGATGAGCACGGTGACCAACGGCCTGTTTTATATCAGCACCCTCGCCGTGACCTTGCCGCTGGGCGCGCTGGGGGCGATCGATGCACGGGCGCGTGCTTCAAGCAGTTTGAAGATTGTGGATGAGGCGGCGCTCGATCGCTATGTGTTCATTCGCGACGCCTACCGGCAGCACCGCACGTTCCTGATCTACGATGGCAACCCGCCGCCAACAAAATTCGAAGACGACGAAGACGAGCCTTCTCAAACCTCGCGGTAAAATAACAGTACCAAACCGACCATTACCAGGGAAAACCTCCAAGTCCACCCCGGCAGGCGGTTGGTGGGCGGGGGAAGACGCAATTCCAGCCAGCGTCCCGCTCCCATCATCACCGAGAAAAATCCCAGAAGCGAGTGCGATACTTCGATTAGGAACTGAGATTTGACGGTAAGCAAGGTGTGCGAATGGGTGAGAAGCAGCGCGCCGCCGGTGATGCACAGCAGGGGAAACACAAAGCGCCAGCGTGTTTCGGCCCGCCCGCCCGCACCCGCCACTCGACGAGCGCCAGCCCAGCCACCACCAGCGTGGACAAACGGTGCTGAATCACTGAAGGGATGACCAGGGTTTCCCAGAATCCTTCGTAGCCCAGCGGCCAGCCGTTCGGTTCGCCGACCAGAACCAGAAACACCGCGAGCAGGATAAAGAGCAAAGGCCACTGCTTCGCCCACGGGAATTTTCCAGTGCGATCGAGCATGGCGGCCAGGCCCACGATCAGCACCAGCACACCCGAAACATTGTGATTGAATTCGCTCTGCATTTTGTCTAAGGTATTTTGCGGAGTGAGCAAATCGAAAGAAGACGTGGAGCTCGCCAGATATTCCTGGCGCGGCGGAGGGGCGAGACGTGGTTTCCCCGGTTTGAGCACTTCCCAGACTTCAGCAGGCGTCGCCTTTTCGGCTGCGACATCTATTGAAGGCGGCAGCGAAGTAAGCGCCGCGGCAGTGAGCAAGACAACGATCACGATGCTCAACTCGGCCTCAACAAAAACCGGCACTCGCGACAGCACGCCATGGGTGTCGCCCTGCCGGGTCCAGCGCCGCGTGAGAAAGAAATTCATCGCGCCGAGAGTGAGGGCGGCGACGAGCAATGCCACCTTGGTCAAGACCATGATGCCGTATGCCGTGCCGATTAATCCTTCCCAATCGCCGATATAACCCCACCACAGATAAATGCCGGTGCCGATCAGAGGCAAAACGGCAAGCACGGCTAGAGGTGAAAAACGCGCCAGCACGCGCGGCCAGAGCGGCGCGCCGGCGCCATTGCGCGTTTGCCGCCACAGCGAGACAAGATGAATGATGCCGCCCACCCACACGGCAGCGCCCAGTTGGTGCAGTATCGTCATTACCATCAATGGCACCGTGCCTTCGAGGCGGCTTACCGCGTGCACCAGCCAGGCGCCGCTTATCATCAGGAGAATCGCAGCGGCGAGGGATGCAGCCCAGGCGGCACCTGATGCCGGTTGTTGGATAAGCCACGCGCCGCTTAAAGCCAAAGCAAGGGCAAATGCGATATGCAGCAGTCCCGCGTGAGCGAACCCCGTAGAAAAAAACGCGGCGATGAGCCACCCGCCCGACTCATCCGCGAGCGCCCAGAGCTCCATCAGCAATCCCAGGACTTGCCCGAGCGCAAGCAGGGCGGCGCCCCAGACCAGAACGATGAGCGAACGCCTTATCGCAAGCCGTGCCGCGCTGCCGGTGTTGGCAAGCGGCAGCAGCACGGCGAGCAGAAAAATCAGCCCGCCCACCGCCGCCGACATGCCGATCAGCAACAGTGCATGAGACAGAATCGACAGAAAACCGGCAAGCAGAGTCATGTGTTACCTGGCAATGCTGAAGCGCAGTGCCCCTTGGGTGGTATGGCCGTCAGCAGCCAGCACCGAATAGCGCAGCAAGTAATCCCCCGGTTCCAGAGGCGGCAAAAGCACTTCCAGTCTTTCCGGCGCGCTTTGGCTGAAATCGGAGGGCGGCAGTTTAATCCTTTGCTTGCCGCCTTTGGTGAGACTCACATGGGTGAGCGTTTTTTCAATTTTGACGTTAAAACGCAGTTGGATGCGGTCCGGCGCCTGCTCGAGCACCGCGCTTTCGCGCGGGCTGGATTCAACCACGACGGCGTGCGCGAAGGCAAGGCCGTACCCATTTAGAAAAAAGAATAGCACAAAGGTTACGGCAGATAGTTTTGGTTTTTTCACGATTGCGAAATTTGTGTAATGCGCGCGAAACATGCGCGACTAAGCGAACCTGGCAAGAACGCACACAAAACGCGAATATTTTACCAGCTTGGGTCGCAATTCAAAATACCGCTGCGCCATTTTCCGGTGAAATGAGAACTTCTCTCAACGTCCGTCGCTTTTGTTGCGGTTTGGCCTGAACCACAGGCGGCCGCTTTCCACCGCCTGCCATCCCAGCAACGCGGGAATGCCCAGCAGCAAATCACGCACCCGTTTCACCAGGGACAGCGCCAGCCCCATTTCCGGAGAAAGGCCCAACACTTCGCCCAGCAGCATGTACGCGCCTTCCTGCACTCCCAGGGCACCCGGCACCACGAATGCCGCGCTGCGCACGGCGTGGCTCAAGCTTTCCAGTATCAGCACTTCCAGGAAACTCACGGGATTGCCCATGAAATAAAGCGCCAGCCAGACCTCGCCTGCGCTAATGATCCACGACAGAAAATGCGTCACTCCGGCGATAAGCAGCGTGTGGCGCTCGCCGTAGAGTTTCTGGATGGTGTCGTGCAGGTTGTCGATTTTCCCCAGCGACAGCCATTCCCATTTGTCGGCGATTTTTTCGATAAAATTTTCCAGCAGCTTGAACATTCCCTTGCGTTGGGCGAAGACAAAGCCGGCCAGGGCCAGCGCGGCGACGGCAAGGCCCGCTGCCGCCCAGCGCACCGTCTGTTCCGAGCTGCCCAGCAATACCAGTAGCAGCAGTCCGAGCAGCGTGAAAAAGAATTGTGCGATGGTTTCGAGCGTCAGATCCACCACCACGCTGGCGCCGGCGATGCCGGCTTTGGCGCCGTGGAAAGTGAGGATTCTCGCGCCGACAAGCTCGCCGCCGACTTGCATGACCGGCAGCAGACTGCCCACGGCTTCGCGCACCGAGCGCGCCCAGAAAAATACCGGCAAGCTGTGACGCCAGGTACTGCGCAACAAACGGCGCCAAGCCAATGAAGAAAGCGTCACCGGCAGCAGGTGAAACAGGCTCACCACCACCAGTCCCCAGCCGGCGGTGAGCAGAATATCGGATACCGCGATAAAGCCGTGGTAACCGATAAGCAAAACCGCCGCCAGCAGACCGGCGAGCGCAGCGATGGCGATGCCGAGCTTCACCGCTTGTCCTCGATGGCGCTCATGATTGCCGGCAAAACCACCAGGGTGCAGAGCAGCGCAAACGACAAGGCAAGGGTGAGTAAAAGACCCATGCCGGCCATGCCGCGGTGTTCGGAGAAAGCCAGCGAGCCGAACGAAACCACGGTGGTAAGCGCGCTGAACAACACGGCGCGCGGCGTGCTGCTGCGAAACAGGTGCTCGACGTCGAGCTCGCTTCTTTGGCGCATCACCAGGTAAATGCCGAAGGCTATCCCTAAGCCCAGCAGCAGCGGCAGCGCAATGATGTTCGCCAGGTTAAGCGGCAGGTCGAGAATCACGGAACTTGCCGCGGTTATCGCCATTGCCAGGATCAGCGGCAGCAACACCAGAAACGCCCCGGAGACGCTTTGCAATACCAGGAGCAGCAGGATTAACGCTGCGAACAAGGCGATCACGGTGGCTTGCAGGCAGGCCTGCACTACCGTGTCGCCACCTTCGACCAGCGCCACCGGCGTGCCGATGGCCTGGGGCACGACTTTTTGCACCTCGTACACAAAGCGGCGCAATTCCTTGTTGTCGGTTACATTGATTTTTGGAAAAACCTCAACCCGGGCGCGGCCGTCGGCAGCGACATATCTTTCCCGCAAATCCTGCGGCACGTCCTTGAGCTCGATGCGCTGCGGTTGCAGGAGCTTGCGCAAATGCGCCAGATTCTGCGGCAAGTCGCCTACCACGCCGTCGCGCAGTTGCTGGAGCGCCTGGTCCGGCCAGCCGGGGACGGATTTAAGCTTTTCCAGAGCGTTGGCCAGACGCTTCATGCTTGCGGCAAAAGCGGAATCGGGATTTTTCCCACCGGCTTCCTGCAATTTTTTCTGAAACTGTTCCACGGACTGGAACTCTTCATGCGTGCTCGGCGCGGCAACCCGCGCCGGAGTAACCAGCGGTTGCAGCACCAGCGCCATGTCAGCGATGACCGCAAGCTTTTCGTCCTGGTCGTCGGGCACAAAGCTGGCGAGTGTCACCGCTTTGTCCACCACCGCGAGCTTCTCCAGTTTTGCCGCGACCTCCTTGGCCTCGTTGAGGTTAGTGGTGAGGACATCAATGGTGTAGGGCGTGGTATTGGGGTCGTTCAGCATGTCGAGGAAGGTGGCGACCGACTCGGTGTTCGGATCCTTCATGTTGAGGGGGTTGAAGTCGAAGCGCACCTGTGACAGCAGCGCCAGCGAAACCACTGCCGCCAGCATAGCCGCGAGGAGGATGCCTTTCCGGTGGCGCCGCACCGGAAAGCGCAAGCGGATAAGCATGCTGCTCTTGGGCAGTTTGCTTTCCATGTCCACCGGCATGAGCTTGAGCAGCGCCGGCAACAGAGTGAGATTGGAAAACAGGGCGATGAACATGCTCACGCCGGAAATAACGCCAAGCTCGGCAAGCCCGCGGTAACTGGTGGGGGTAAAGGAGAAAAAGCTGATGGCGGCGGCGACCGCTGCCAGCGTCAACATCCCGCCCGCGCCATAGGCGGCCTCGCTTAACGCTTTATCGCCATCCTTGGTGCGATGCAGTTCTTCCTTGTAACGCATGCCGAACTGAATGCCGAAATCGACACCCAGGCCGATGAACAGCACGGCGAAGGTCACTGTAATCAAATTAAGATGGCCGATGGCAAAAGCGGTAAAAGCCGCAGTCCAAATCAGGCCAACAAACAGCGTGGCCAGAATCGCGGCCACCAATCGGGTCGAGCGCAGCCCCAGGACCAAAATCACGCACACCAGCAAAGTGGAGAACAGGCTGGCCAGACCCGCGCCGCGTGCAACACTGTCCAGCTCTTCATCCTGGATGGGAACGTCTCCGGTGAGACGTACGCGCACTCCATGTTGCGGGTCGAGCTGTAATTCCTGCGCGACCCGGCGGACGGTGTTAATTCCCTCTCGGCCCGGCTGCATCGAGGAGTAATCGAATTTGGGTTTGATAAGAATAAAGTGCCGCCGGTCGTTGCCTTGGGCCATTGTGCCTTCGATGAACTGGCCGCGCCAGGATTGCTTGAGCAGGCGCCCGGCGGACAAAGCCTCGGCGATGCCGCTGATGCTGTCCAGCATGTTCTTGAGGCGGGTGCGGTAGTCGGGGCTCAAATTTTCATCGAGTGCCCGGCCGAGCACGGTAAACAGGCCGCGCAAGCTGGGGTCCTGCGCCAGAGTGCCAAGAAATGGCGCCGCCTCGGTCAGGCGGTCGGAAAGCTGCAGCAATTCTTTTTTGTCGAGATAAAGCAGCCCGTTCTGGGAAAAGAAACTGGTTTGCTCGGGGTCGTAAATTGATTCGAGCGCCTTTGTTTCCTGCTTCAGCCGTGCGATAAGTTTTTGCGAGGCTGAATCGGCATGTCCGGCGCTGTCGCCTTCGATCACCACCACAATCAAATCGGAAAACTGCGGGAAGGCCTTCTGCATATCCTCTTCCAGCTGGCGGAAGCGCAGCTGGGGATCGAGCATTTGGTTGGGATCGGTGTCGAGGCTTAAGTGGGTTGCGGTGTAGTAGAGAAACACCGCGGTCAACAGCAAGACGATCGCCACCAAGCCTTTGGCGTTGCGGGCAGAGAACTCCACCAGGCGCACCACGACGCGGCGATACTGATTACCAAAGCTGTCTAGCAAGAGCTGTCCCCGTTCGTGGAAGCGAAGCTGCGTTGTGACTTGCCGGGATTCATGCGATTCAAGAAAAAGGTTTGGCCGGGAGATCGCCGAAACTGATTTTTTCTATCTGGTGCTGGTGCACGGCCCGCGCGACCGCCGGGCTCACCAGGGCCTGGAACTCGGCTTGATGGTCATAGTGCGCCATCCCGGGGTCCATGCCGTCCCAGGCTTCAAGCGCCGGATGGAAGTACATTTCCGAGACGCCGTGCGGCAGATGGGCAAGGAGGCCGAGCACGCGCTGTTCGTTCATCCGGCCGGAGTCGCTCATTCCGAACAGGTATTCGTTGCAAGCCACCCCGGCTTTATTCAAGCGCCAGCGCATGAGGGTTATCCAGGGCTTGAGCAGCAGCGAATTGGCGATACGCAGCGTGAGCGCATTTCTTGCGGCGCGCCAGGAATAAATGAAAGGCTCGTTAGGCAGGCGCACCGCGTGCGCGCCGTAGCCCGGTCCGATTTTGAGGATGAGGCCGAGCACCGTCGGGTGCAGATGCATGTGGTTGTGGGCGTTGACGTGATCTAGTACGAGGCCGGTGGCGCGGAACGCTTCATACTGCGCGCGGATTTCCGCCTCGAGCTGGCGTCTTACCTTGGAGCGAAAGAAGAAATTCACGCCGGCGCGGGCGAGCCGCGAGGAAAAATTCCCCTGCGTGTCAACCAGGTCGGGAACCTGGTCGGGAGGTAAAAGCGGACGGCCGCGGACGAGGACCACATGCAAGCCGACTTTGAGCGAGGGCAGGCGCTTGGCGCGCTCCACCGCATCCCGGACTGCTGCGGCACCCACCATCAAGCTCGCGGTGGTGAGAATGCCCTGGCGGTGTGCCTGCTCGATTGCCTCGTTGACGGGAAGGGATGCGCCGAAGTCGTCAGCCGTGACGATGAGCCGCTTCAAACCCGATCTTCCCGCCCGTAAAGAAAGCGAAAGAATTCCACGCCTTCGCGCAGCCGGCGCTTGGTCATCTCCCAGCTTTGCATCATTTCAAACGTGATTTCGGCGATCTTGCTCGGGCGGAAGTAGAAGCGCTTGTAGAATTTTTCCAGCGCCTTGAAAATTTCTTCGTGAGAAAGGTGCGGATAGTTGAGCGAGCTGACTTGGAAGCCTTCTTGCGCGACGATGTGCGTGGAGTCGCGCAGCAACCAGCCGTTGTCCATCGCCTGTTTGTGCAGGTAAGTTCCGGGATAGGCGGCGGCCAACGAGACCTGAATCGTGTGCGGGTTGATCTCCTTGGCGAAGCGGATGGTCTCTTCAATGGTTGCGTGCGTTTCGCCGGGCAGGCCCATGATGAAAGTGCCGTGCACCACCACGCTGAGTTTGTGGCAATCCGCCATGAAACGGCGCGCCATGTCGACATGCATGCCCTTCTTGATGTTGAGCAGGATCTGCTGGCTGCCGGTCTCGAAGCCGACCAGGAGCAAGCGCAAGCCGTTTTCCTTCATTACTTTCAGGCTAGCGTACGGCACATTAGCCTTGGCGTTGCACGACCAGGTGACACCCAGCTTGCCGAGCCCTTTGGCAATCTCCTCGGCGCGCGGCAGGTCGTCGGTGAAGGTGTCGTCGTCGAAGAAGAACTCCTTGACCTGCGGGAAATATTCCTTGGCGTGCGCGATTTCCGCCACCACGTTTCCCGGACTCCTGGTGCGGTAACGGTGGCCACCGATGGTCTGCGGCCACAGGCAGAAGGTGCAGCGCGATTTGCAGCCGCGGCCGGTGTAAAGCGAAACGTAGGGGTGCTGCAAATAGCCGATGAAATAATCTTCGATCACCAGGTCACGCTTATAGACGTCGACGACCCACGGCAGCTGGTCCATGTTTTCGATCATGGCGCGGTCGCGGTTATGCACCACCTTGCCATTGACCTTGTGGCTGATGCCGTCGATTTCCGCAAGCGGACGACCGGAGGCGACATCGTGGACAGTGAAATCGAATTCGTTGCGCGCGACGAAGTCAATCGCGGGCGAATGCTTAAGCGAAAGCTCGGATTGCACGGCCACGTGCGCGCCGATGAAGCCAATCATGAGCTTGGGGTTTTTGGCTTTAAGCGCTTCAGCGACTTTGGCGTCGGATTCAAAAGATGGCGTGCTGGTATGCAGAATGGCGAGTTCATAATCGTTGGCGAGCGGCAGAATGTCGTTGAGCGACAGGCCGCGCGCGGGCGCGTCGATCAGTTTGCCGCCGGGGACGAGTGCCGCGGGCTGGGCGAGCCAGGTGGGATACCAGAACGAGCGGATTTCCCGCCGCGCCTGATAGCGTGAGCCGGCGCCGCCGTCGAACCCTTCATATGACGGAGGGTTCAAAAACAGGGTCTTCATCATGAGATAGCGTGCTCCTTTATTTCGTTAACTGTCCGTCCCTCCGGACCGAAAAATTCTGTTCCCGCCATTGCACGCTCCGCCCAAAGAAGCTTACCACCCAAACCACGAAACTCAAAAGATCCCGAAATGGCGCGAGCCAGGCCTGAGTGGGTCCCGGTATGCGGAAACCGGCGTGTACTGACCAGTGCAGTAAAGCGCGCATTATAACCGAAACCGCCAGTAACGTTAACCCCGCGGCTTTCATGGGAAAAATCAGGACTAAGAGGGCCGAAACCGCAACCGGATAAGTGATGAAGGAGAACGCATAACCGACAGGTTGCATGGCGCGGATGGTGCGCGCCCAGCGCAGCTCGTGCAGAAACAGCGCTTTGAAGCCGGATTCCCATACATGGTTTTCAACGACGTAGGCCGGCAACGCGACTTTAAGGCCTTGTTCCGCTATGCGCTTGCCCAGCATGTGGTCATCGGCGAGTTGATCGGTGAGGACGGCAAAGCCGCCCATTTTTTCGAGTGCCGGGCGCCGTACCGCCATGGTCGCACCGAAGCAGTAGCGCAACTCCTGAAAGGAAAGCGCGACCAAAACCGAGGGGGCGAAACAATCGTTGATGAACATCGCGCCCAACCGCGAAGCGAAGCCATCAACTGGCACGCCCATGTAAAGACAAGTCGCGGCGCCGACTTGCAGATCGGCGAACGGGGCGGCAACCGCGCCGAGATAATCGCGTCCCACTCGCATATCGCTGTCGGCAATGACCAACAGATCATGCTCTACCGCGCGGTACATATTGGCGAGGTTGCTCACCTTGAAATTGGTGCCGGTGACGGTTTCATCCACGATCAGGGCAGCGTGGCGTTGCGGAAATTCCCGGATGAGGCGTTTGATGACGGCAATCGCCGGGTCATTGGGATCGCGCACGCCGAAGATGATTTGGTAATCGGGATAATCCTGGTCGCAAAACGTACGCAGGTTCTGGTAGAGCTCGGGTTCCAACCCGCAAACCGGCTTCAGCAAACTGATGGGCGGCTGGTATGCACTCGGACCTGCGCGTTGTTTCCCGAAAGCAATGACGCGCAGCAGGGCAAAAGCAAGGTAGGCCAGTGAAGCCAGCGTGAGCGCGAAAGCGATGAGGGTAGGGGCGATGATGGTGAGTTTCCTTAGACCGGTTCCGAGTGCAAATTTTAACATGCCCATCAGCAGATAATGGGGTGCAGCAGCCCTTCCAGGCGATTTGAGCTACAATGTGCCCCTTGCGCCGGACGCTAACAGGCGTGGCAACCGGGGATTTTCAAGATGCCGGATGGGCAGGCGGAGCGAGGCAAACAACTCAGCGGTGAAGCGTATCAGGAGCATATCCTGCAGGGGGTATCGCGCACATTTGCGCTGACCATCCCACAGCTTCCCTCTGCTTTGCGCAGCGCGGTGAGCAATGCCTATCTCTTGTGCCGCATCGCCGACACCATTGAAGACGAACCGGCCTTGAGCGCCGGGCAAAAGCGCTATTTCTCCGACCAGTTCATCCAGGTGGTTGCCGGTGAAGCGGCGCCTGAAACTTTCGCCGCCGAGTTTTATCCGCTGCTCTCGAGTTCCACGCAGGAAGCGGAAAAGGATCTGATCAAAAATACGCCGCAGGTCATCCGCCTCACCCACGGTTTCAGCCACAACCAGCGTGGGGCGATGGAGCGCTGCGTGCGCATCATGGCGAACGGCATGGCGCTGTTCCAGTCCAACCCCAGTCCTTATGGCTTGAAAGATCTGCCGCAGCTCGACAGCTACTGCTACCACGTGGCCGGTGTGGTGGGAGAAATGCTCACTGAACTGTTTTGCGATTACTCCGTTGGAATCGGGAAAAACCGCCAAAAAATGCTAGAATTGTCGACCTCGTTTGGCCAGGGTTTGCAGATGACCAATATTTTGAAAGACATCTGGGAAGACCTCGGCCGCGGCGCCTGCTGGCTGCCGCAGGACGTGTTTCGTGAAAGCGGTTTTGACTTGCGTAATCTTTCCAGGGAGCGCCACGATGCCGCTTTTGCGGCCGGGCTGGAAAAACTGATTGCCATTGCCCATGCGCATTTGCGCAACGCTTTGGCTTACACGCTGCTCATCCCGAGATATGAGACCGGCATACGCAAGTTCTGCTTCTGGGCGCTCGGCATGGCGGTGCTGACTTTGCGCAAAATCAGCGCCAACCGCGATTTTACGTCGGGCAACGAAGTGAAGATTTCCCGGCGCGCGGTGAAAGCGACGATTTTGGCAACACAGCTTACAGTCGGCAGCGACACCATGCCGAAGTGGCTTTTTAACATGACAGCGTTTGGGTTGCCGCGTGCCGCCTCGTTGCAAGCCGCGCCAGGATAGCAGTTCGGAGAAATAACGAATGCCGGAACGATACCAAGAGCTGGCAGTATCGGGCAACCCCGCCCGAGCGCACGAACACAGCAATGTGCGCTTGATCGGCACACGCCAAGCGGCGTTATGGGAAACGATCAGCGCCGCGCGCGATGCGCTGCTCGCACTGCAGCACGAAAAAGGCTACTGGTGCTTCGAGCTCGAAGCCGACTGCACTATTCCCGCCGAATACATCCTGATGATGCATTTCATGGATGAAATTGACGTTGAGCTCGAAAGAAAAATTGCGGTGTCCCTGCGCCGCAACCAGGACGCGCACGGCGGCTGGGTGCTTTATCACGGCGGCGATTTCGATATCAGCTGCTCGGTCAAGGTCTATTACGCGCTGAAGATCGCGGGCGACAGCCCGGACGCGCCGCACATGGTGAAGGCGCGCGAGGCTATCCTCGCGCATGGTGGCGCGGCGCGCTGCAATGTATTTACCCGCATCGCCCTCGCCCTGTTCGGGCAAATTCCCTGGCGCGGCGTGCCGATAGTGCCGGTGGAAATCATGCTGCTGCCGCGCTGGTTCCCGTTCCATTTGAGCAAGGTGTCCTACTGGTCGCGCACTGTGATGGTGCCGCTGGCGATTCTCTGCAGCCTGAAAGCGCAGGCCAGGAATCCGCGCGGGACAGGTATTCGCGAACTTTTCACCGTCCCCCCTGAGCAGGAAAAAAATTATTTTCCAGTGCGCTCGCGCCTGAACTGGCTGTTACTGCGTCTGGAGCGCTTTGGCAAGTTTCTGGAGCCGGCGATTCCTGGCTTCATCCGCCGCCATGCAATGAAGAAGGCCGAGCAGTGGTTTATCGAACGGCTTAACGGCGAAGACGGACTGGGCGCGATTTTCCCCGCAATGGTCAACGCGCATGAAGCGCTGGCACGGCTGGGTTATCCCGCCGACCATCCTTACCGGCAGACTACCAGGAGGGCGCTCAAGAAATTACTGGTGATCAACGAAGACTCTGCGCATTGCCAGCCGTGTTCCTCTCCGGTTTGGGATACCGCGCTTGCTGTACTAGCGCTGCATCAAGCCGAGGGTGAACAAGCCACGCCGGAGGTTTTGCGCGCGCTCGACTGGCTCAAGGAACGGCAGCTTCTCGATGAGCCTGGCGACTGGCGCGATTCAAGGCCGGAGCTTCAGGGCGGCGGCTGGCCATTTCAGTTTGGCAATGGTCATTATCCGGACATCGATGACACCGCCGCGGTGGGCTGGGCGATGCACCGGGTGGACAGAGTGCGCTACGCCGAGAGCTTGCGGCGCGCGGCGGAATGGGTGTGCGGCATGCAATCGAAGAACGGCGGCTTTGCCGCATTCGATGTCGACAATACTTATTACTATCTCAACGAAATCCCGTTTGCCGATCATGGCGCGCTGCTCGATCCGCCGACCAGCGACGTGAGCGGGCGCTGCATCGCGTTGCTGGCGCCGTTCGGCAAGTATCAGGCGGTGTGGAAGCGCTGCCTCGAATTCCTGAAGAGCGAGCAGGAAAAAAACGGTTCCTGGTTCGGCCGCTGGGGCACGAATTACCTCTACGGCACCTGGTCGGTGCTGGCGGCGCTGGAGCTTGCTCAAGAAGCGCCGGGCCAGTTGTATATCCGGCGCGCGGTGGAGTGGCTTAAACGCATGCAGCGTCCCGACGGCGGCTGGGGCGAAGGCAACGACACTTATTTCAGTCCGGAAAAAGCCGGCCAGGGCAATTCCAGCACCGCATTCCAGACGGCTTTGGCGATGCTCGCGCTGATGGCGGCGGGCGAAGCGGATGCGCCGGAAGTCGCGCGCGGCGCGGAACACCTGCTGGGTACACAACAGGCTAATGGCTTGTGGAATGATCCGGGATTCACGGCGCCAGGCTTCCCTCGCGTGTTTTATCTGAAGTACCACGGTTACGACAAGTTTTTCCCGTTGTGGGCACTGGCGCGTTACTACAATCAGCGCAGCCACCACGGAGCGTGATCGGCATCGTCGCCGCGCTGCCGCTTGAGGCGCGTTGTCTGCTGGGGAGGAAAGTCAAACCGGGCGAACGCATTTCACTTAATGACGCCGGCTGGATTCAAGTCAGCGGCATCGGCAGGGACAAAGCCCGGCGCGCGGCGCATTCCCTGCTCGATGCCGGAGCCACTGCGTTGTTGAGCTGGGGTGTCACCGGCGGGCTTGATCCCAAGTTGGGTCCGGGAACCCTGGTATTGCCCCGGCAAATCCATGCCGCGGACCAAAACCAGTTTCCGGTTGACGAAGCTTGGCGCAGCCGTATTCATACTTGCGTCGCCCGACATGTCATGGTGAGCGACGGCGCGTTGATCGAGTGTCTTTCCGTCATGACCGGCTCCGCCCAAAAACGGTCCCTGGCGCAAGCGAGCGGTGCAGTGGCGGTGGATATGGAAAGCGCGGCGATTGTGCAAGCGGCGAAGCAGGCCGGCGTGCCGTTTGTAGCGGTGCGCGCGGTGGTGGATACCGCCGACATGACCCTTCCCCGCAGCGTAATCCGCGCCAGCGACGAATACGGGCGCCTGCATCTCACCAGACTTTTATTCTCCCTGCTTGCCCACCCTGCGGATATTGGCGCGCTGATCGGGTTGGGCAAGAACTTCCGTGCGGCGCAGGCGACGCTGCAAACCATCGCCCGGCTCGCCGGCCCGAAATTGTGCTTGCAGTAGCTATTAGCGCTGTCACATGACTGCCAGTCTGGTTACCGGCGCTTCGGGTTTTGTCGGCTCGGCGCTCGCGCGCAGACTTATCGCCGCAGGACACCGCGTGAAAGTCTTGCTGCGTCCCACCAGCGACCGCCGCAACATCGAGGAGTTGCCCGTGGAAATCGCGCAGGGCAATCTCACCGACAAAGCCTCGCTTGAGCGCGCATTAGAAGGCTGTAATTCGCTGTTTCACGCCGCTGCCGATTACCGCCTGTGGACGCGCAACCCCGATGAGCTTTATCAAAGCAACGTCAACGGCACGCTTAACATCATGCAGGCGGCGCTAAAGACCGGCGTGAAACGCATCGTCTATACCAGCAGTGTCGCGACTTTGGGCTTGAATGCCGACGGCACGCCGGCGGATGAAAATACACCGGTGGCGTTCGCCGACATGATTGGGCATTACAAACGCTCGAAATTCATGGCCGAGGCGGAAGTGAAAAAGCTGGTGCAGGAGCAGGGCTTGCCCGCGGTCATCGTTAATCCCTCCACGCCGGTCGGGCCGCGCGACATCAAGCCCACACCTACGGGGCGCATGGTGCTGGATGCAGCCTGCGGTCGCACGCCGGCTTATGTGGACACCGGCCTCAATCTGGTGCATGTGGACGATGTCGCGGAAGGGCATTGGCTGGCTTATGAGCGCGGCACCATCGGCGAGCGCTACATCCTCGGCGCACGCAACATGACGCTCAAGGAAATTTTGACCGTAGTGGCGAAAATTGCCGGGCATAAACCGCCCCGTGTGAGGCTGCCCCACAATCTGGTTTTGCCGATTGCTTATCTTGCCGAAGCCTGGGCGTGGCTCACCGACGGGAGCGAGCCGCGCGCGACCGTGGATGGCGTGCGGCTTTCCAAAAAATACATGTTTTTTTCGATTGAGAAGGCGCAACGCGAACTGGGCTACCATCCGCGGGCGGTGGAACAAGCGCTGAAAGACGCGGTGGATTGGTTCCGCGCCAACGGCTATTGCGGCTAAGGAACCTCTGATTAAGTCCTTCGCGATGCGCGTTGCGGGCGAGGAACGGCAGGATGCAAGGCGCAAGGGCGAAGCGCTACTGAGTAGTAACGCAAGCCCGAGCCGCCCTCATCCTAACCTTCTCCCTGGGGGAGAAGGAACGAACGCTCCCTCTCCCGCTTGCGGGAGAGGGATGGGGTGAGGGTTCGCCGCAGACGGCCGTTCATTCGCCGCAACCCGGATGGGACGGCTGCCGCGACACGGTAAGCGAAGCTTGGGTGCGGGAGCGGCAGCATGAGCGCCCCGTTTTATTGTGTTCCTTGCGGCAGCTTGCGCCCCTTCCGGTACCAGGCCCGCCGACACGGCGTTGGCGGAGCCATCCGGAGCGGAAGGCGGGCCAATGGCGCGCTTCCCGCAAACAGCTGGCTTTGCCAGTAACGTGTCCGCGCGCCCTGCGCGAGACCGAGTCCGGGGCGCTTTCCAACCGCCGGGCTTTAGCGCTCGTCGCTTATTGGGTAACCACCCAACGGCGCTCCTCGCTTCGCGCCCGACAGCCGGAAAACACACCGTCGTGCACGCGCGGGACTTAATCAGAGGTTCCATGCTTCGCGTACCTCGCCCGCACGTAGTCTTCGACGATTTTCTGGAATTCCTCGGCGATGTTCGCGCCCTTGAGCGTCACTGTTTTTTGCCCGTCGACGAACACCGGCGCCACCGGCGTCTCCCCCGAGCCGGGCAGACTGATGCCGATGTTGGCGTGCTTGCTCTCGCCCGGTCCGTTCACCACGCAGCCCATCACCGCCACGTTCATTTCTTCCACGCCGGCATATTTCTCGCGCCATACCGGCATCTGGTTGCGCAGATAGGTTTGAATCTTGTCGGCGAGTTCCTGGAAAAAAGTGCTGGTGGTGCGGCCGCAACCGGGGCAGGCCACCACCATCGGCGTGAACGAGCGCAACCCCATCGTCTGCAGGATTTCCTGCGCCACAATGACTTCCCGGGTGCGGTCGCCGCCGGGCTCGGGCGTGAGCGAAATGCGTATCGTGTCGCCGATGCCCTGTTGCAACAAAACCGAGAGCGCCGCGGTCGAAGCAACGATGCCCTTTGAGCCCATTCCCGCTTCGGTAAGGCCCAGGTGCAGTGGATAATCGCCGCGCCGCGCCAGTTCCGAGTACACCGTAATCAAGTCCTGCACGCCGCTTACCTTGCAGGAGAGCACGATTTTGTCGTGCGCAAGGCCGATTTCCTCCGCGCGCCTGGCGTTGTCGATCGCCGAGACAATCAGCGCTTCGCGCGTGACTTCGTTGGCGTCCTTGGGCTCGGGAAGTTTCGCGTTTTCATCCATCATGCGCGTGAGCAGCGCCGGGTCGAGGCTGCCCCAGTTCACGCCGATGCGCACCGGCTTTCTGTATTTGCACGCGACCTCGATCATGGTGGCGAACTGCTCATCGCGCTTGGAGCCGCGGCCGACGTTGCCGGGGTTGATGCGGTATTTAGCTAGTGCCTCGGCGCAGCCGGGATATTCGGTGAGGAGCTTGTGGCCGTTGAAATGAAAATCGCCGATCAGCGGTACCTTGCAGCCCATTTGCTCCATGCGTCCGCGGATGGCGGGCACGGCCGCCGCCGCTTCGGCGGAATTGACGGTGATGCGCACCAGTTCCGAACCGGCTTGGGCCAGTGCGGCTACCTGTATGGCCGTGGACTCGACGTCGGCGGTATCGGTATTGGTCATCGATTGCACCACGATGGGAGCGCCGCCACCGATGGTAACCGGGCCGATGCGCACGCCGGCGCTCACACGTCTGGAAATCGTTTGCGGAGACATTTCCTTAAAAAACCCCTACACTTGGTGGCGCGGCGGCAGACCGCGCGCCCGGGAAAGTGAATCCAAATCGTAAATTTTACCGTATTTGGGGGCAGTCGGCATAAATTTGGGCGCGCGAACGGGCGAGAAGCCCGTCAACTCAACCCTTGGTGAGCACGTTACTGTTAGGAAATGCAGGGCTTTCTCGACCAAGGCACCAATCATCAGAATTCATCAATGCGCAGCTCGGTCGCATTATGAATAGTCCGGCTTGCCTGCCGGGCTAAAAAACCGGGCTTTTTGCAACTTCAGGAGATATAAACCATGACCGCTGTTAAAAAACTCACAGGTATTGCTTTGGCCGTTGCCGCGGCCGGCATGTTTGTTACTGCCGGCGTAGGTCAAGCCGTGGCGGCCGAAGGCAAAATGCACTGTGAAAGCGTGAACGCTTGCAAGGGCAAGAGCGACTGCAAGACCGCCAAGAACGCCTGCAAGGGCCAGAACGGCTGCAAGGGCACGGGCTTCGTCGCCATGACCGAAAAAGATTGCAATGCCGCCAAAGCCAAGGCCAAGGCCAAATAAAGGCTAGGTACCCGTAGTTAATCACTCAACGGACACCTTCGCTTTAACCGACGGGCGTCCGTTTTCTTTTTCCAGCGCGTATGGGCGGGCCCTGACGCAGTACTTGCGTGCCGAGCTTTTCCCAAACGCCCCAATGCTATAATACTCTCCGCTTTTTCTGTTTCTACAGGTCACGGCATGCAGTTATTTGCCTTTGGCATCAACCACCAGACCGCCCCCTTGGCCATGCGCGAGCGGGTCGCGTTTCACGCGCAAACTTTGGGTGTAGCCTTGCGGGACCTGGTGAACCGCAGGCCGGTTGCGGAAGCGGCCATCATTTCCACCTGCAACCGCACCGAGGTCTATTGCAATACGCCGGAGCCGAAAGCGGCGGTGGATTGGCTCGCCGATTACCACCATCTCAAGACCCTGAGCCTGCAACCTTATCTTTACACCCTGCCGCAGGAAAAAGCGGTGAAGCACGCCTTCCGTGTCGCCAGCGGCCTCGATTCGATGGTGCTGGGCGAGCCGCAAATCCTGGGGCAAATCAAGCAGGCGGTGCGCACCGCGGAAGAAGCGGGAACTTTGGGCCTGCTATTGCACAAACTCTTTCAGCGCTCGTTTTCGGTGGCGAAGGAAGTGCGCAGCCACACCGATATCGGGGCCTGTTCGATTTCCATGGCCGCCGCCGCCGTGCGCGTGGCCGAGCGCATCTTTCCCGCAATTGCCGAACAACATCTGCTCCTGATCGGCGCAGGCGAGATGATTGAATTGTGCGCGACCCACTTCGCGGCGCACAAACCGAAGCGCATCACGGTGGCCAACCGCACGCTGGAGCGCGCGCAAACTCTGGCGCAACGCCTCGGTGCCGAGACCATTACGCTCAATGAGCTGCCGGAGCAGCTTGCCGTCAACGACATTATCGTCACCAGCACCGCGAGCCCGTTGCCGATATTGGGCAAGGGCATGCTGGAGCGGGCGATTAAAGCGCGCAAGCATCGGCCGCTCCTCCTCATCGACCTTGCCGTGCCGCGCGATGTCGAAGCCGAAGTAGGCAAGCTCGACGATGTGTTCCTCTATACCGTGGACGACCTCGGGCACATGGTGCAAAGCGGGCTGGGCGTGCGCCATAACGCCGTGGCGCAGGCGGAAGCGATCATTGATTCCAATGTCACGAATTTCGTGCACTGGCTGGAAAGCCGAGAGCTGGTGCCGACCATCCGCGCGCTTCGCGACCACGCCGAGCGCAGCCGCAGAAAAGAATTGCAGCGCGCGCTCAGACAGCTTCAGCGCGGCGCCGACCCGCAGCAGGTGGTGGAGCAATTGAGCCAGGCGCTGCTCAACAAGTTCCTGCATGTTCCCACTCAAGCGCTGAACCACGCGGGAGCCGATGAGCGCGAACAACTGGCGGCCTTGATCAACCGCCTTTATCAGCTGCACCGATCCGAATGAAACCCAGCATCGCCGGCAAGCTCTCGCAACTCAGCAAACGCCTCGACCAACTCAACCAACTCCTAAGCCACGAGAACGCCGCCGCGGACATGGAAAATTACCGCAAGCTCACGCGCGAGCATGCGGAGATTACGCCCATCGTCGAGTTGTATCAGACCTACCGGTTGAACCAGCGTGACATCGAAGCGGCGCTGGACATGCAGTCCGACCCGCTGATGCGCGAGTTTGCCGAAGCCGAAATCCGCGAGGGAAAGGAAAAGCTCGTGCGCCTCGAAAACGAGCTGCAAAAAAAGCTCCTGCCGCAGGATCCCAACGATGAGCGCAACATTTTTCTGGAAATCCGCGCCGGCACCGGCGGCGAAGAGTCCGCCTTGTTCGCGCGGGATTTATTCCGCATGTATTCGCGCTATGCCGAGCGGCAGCGCTGGCAGGTGGAAGTGATTTCGGAAAGCCCCTCCGACATCGGCGGCTACAAGGAAATCATCGCCGAGATCATCGGCCGCGGCGCGTATTCCAAGCTTAAATTCGAATCCGGCGGCCATCGCGTGCAGCGCGTGCCGGCGACCGAAACGCAGGGGCGCATTCATACTTCCGCCTGCACCGTGGCGGTGTTGCCCGAAGTCGATGAAATTTCCGAAGTGGTGTTGAATCCCGCGGAACTGCGCATCGACACCTACCGCGCCTCCGGCGCCGGCGGGCAGCACATCAACAAGACCGATTCCGCGGTGCGGGTCACGCATTTGCCGACCGGCATCGTGGCGGAATGCCAGGACGGCCGCTCGCAGCACAAGAACAAGGCGCAGGCGCTGGCGATTCTCGCCGCGCGCATCAAGGATAAACAGTTGCGCGAGCAGCAGGCGAAGCAGGCCGCGACCCGCAAGTCGCTGATTGGCAGCGGCGACCGTTCCGAGCGCATCCGCACCTACAATTTTCCACAGGGACGCATCACCGATCACCGCATCAATCTCACGCTGCACAAGATTGATCAGATCATGGACGGCGATTTGAGCGAATTGACCGACGTGCTGATGGCCGAACACCACGCTGAGCTGCTTGCAACATTGGCCGAGGAGAATTGATGTCAGCAGTCGCGTTGGAAAAATCCATCCGCATTGCGCAAGCGCTGCGCCATACGGGCCTTGAAGCCGGCGATGCGCGGCCGCTGCTGCAGGCGGTGCTTGGGGCGGACCGTGTATTTCTCGTGGCGCATGACGATGAGCCATTGAGCCCGGGACAGGCGGCGGCCTATTACACATTCGTCAAACGCCGGCGAACGGGCGAGCCGGTGGCCTACATTCTCGGCGAGCGCGAGTTCTACGGCCTCAATTTCAAAGTGACACCGGCGGTGCTGATTCCCCGTCCTGAGACGGAACTGTTGGTTGAGCTGGCGCTGGCGCGCATCCCGCAAAACAAATCTTGCAAAGTGCTGGACCTTGGCACTGGCTGCGGCAATGTCGCGGTTGCGCTCGCCAGACATCGGCCTCTCGCACAAATCAATGCGGTGGATTATTCCGCTGCTACGCTGGAAGTGGCGAAACAAAACGCGCAAAACCTGCTGGGCGAAACGAATTCGATTCGTTTTCAGCAAAGCGACTGGTATGCTGCGTTGAATGATGAAAAATTCGATCTCATCGTTTCAAACCCGCCTTATGTCGCGGCGTCCGATCCGCATTTGCAACAGGGCGATTTGCGTTTCGAGCCGGGACCAGCGCTGCTGGCGGGAAGCGACGGGCTGGAGTGCATCAAGCACATCGCCAGCCGCGCACCGCGCCATTTGCATGGGGGCGGCTGCTTGCTGTTTGAGCATGGTTACGGTCAAGCCGAGGCCTGTCGCAGCTTGCTGGCCGCAAGCGGGTTTTTCAATTTGTTTTCCGCGGCGGATTTGGCGGGAATTCCCCGCGTTTGTGGCGGTCAGATAGCTTGAAAGCGAAAACGTTTATAATATGTCGGTTTAATTTGATGATGGAGCAGGCATGAGCGCGCAGGAACTTATCAAAAAACAGGTCACCGAGCACCCCGTGGTGCTGTATATGAAAGGCACACCGGATTTCCCGCAATGCGGCTTTTCCGCCAACATGGTGCGGATACTCCGGGCCTGCAGCGTGCAGGATTTCTTTTCGGTCAACGTGTTGGAAGACCCGGCCATCCGCCAGGGCATCAAGGAATTCACCAACTGGCCGACTATCCCGCAGCTTTACGTGAACGGCGAATTCGTCGGCGGCTCGGATATCCTGGCCGAAATGTATCAGAACGGCGAGCTGCAGAAATTGCTTAAATAATTTCTCTCATACGCAAAAAGCCGGCGCTGCCGGCTTTTTTGTTGGCCATGCGGATGCCATTAACGGTGTAATCTTCTACACTTGAATGGAAGCGTAGGTTCCCGGAGATTGCTTATGAAAATTAAAGCCGCCGTGCTGAATCAGATGGGCTCTAAACTGCCCTATGCCGCGTCCAGGCCGCTCTCGGTGGAGGACATCGAACTCGATCCGCCCGGGCATGACGAGGTGCTGGTCAGAATCGCTGCCGCCGGTTTGTGCCATTCGGATCTGTCGGTCATCAACGGCGACCGGCCGCGGCCCACCCCCATGGTGCTCGGCCATGAAGCGGCCGGAATTGTCGAAGAGTTGGGCGCGGGCGTTGATGACCTCAAGCCGGGCGACCATGTGGTGATGGTGTTCGTGCCGAGCTGCGGCCATTGCCTGCCCTGCGCCGAAGGCCGGCCTGCGCTGTGCGAGCCCGGGGCGGCGGCCAATGTCGCGGGCTCGCTCCTCTCCGGCGCGCGGCGACTCAGGCGCGGCGCAACGCTACTTAATCACCACATGGGCGTTTCGGCGTTTGCACAGTACGCCACGGTATCGCGCCGCTCGCTCGTCAAGATAGACCCGGATCTGCCGCTCGACAAAGCGGCGCTGTTCGGCTGCGCCGTGTTAACCGGCGTCGGCGCGGTGCTGAACACGGCGCGCGTCACTCCGGGCTCGACAGTAGCGGTGGTCGGGCTGGGCGGAGTGGGGCTGGCTTCCGTTCTCGGCGCGATTCTGGCCGGCGCGCGCCGAATCGTCGCCGTCGATCTTTCCGAAGACAAGCTCACGCTCGCCAAGAGCCTGGGCGCGACCGATACTTTCAACGCCGCTTCACCGGACTGCGCCGAGCAAGTACGCGCGGCAAGCGCGGGCGGCGTGGAATTCGCGATCGAATTGGCCGGGTCGGTGAAAGCGCTGGAACTCGCCTACAAAATCACGCGGCGTGGCGGGACGACGGTCACCGCAGGCCTGCCGCCGCCCACGGCCACCTTCCCGCTGCCGGCGGTGAACTTGGTGGCCGAAGAGCGCACCGTGAAAGGCAGCTACATCGGCACCTGTGTTCCAATGCGCGACATCCCGCGCTACATCGCGCTGTACCAGCAAGGACGGCTGCCGGTTGACCGGCTGTTGAGCGGGCGGCTCAAACTCGAGGACATCAATTTAGGATTTGACCGCCTGGCCGAGGGAAAAGCTGTACGCCAGGTGGTGGTGTTCTAACGCTTGGGCGGCGTGTGTCTCATGCTTACTGAATATCCGGCCAAACAATCCGAACCTGTCTCATGCAGCGGTCGAGCGCATCCCGCAAATCGGTTGAAATAATCGGGTGCTCGCGCTGAAATCGAAGCACTGCCCGTCCAAGCTCGCCGATGAACTCGGACGAGGTAGTCCAAGTTGAACTCATCAGCATTGCAATTTCGTCAGCGCCCTCGCCAAAGCCATGCTCTCGGAGTTTGGTGACCAACTCATCAAATGGGCTGAGGTTCACATTCATGGAAGAGAAGCGTGATGTTACCTAAGGCTTGTCCGTAAGAGGTGCGCTCGCCTTTTGCGCGCGTCCGCTCGAGCGTCGGATTAAGCGCGATGTTGGATTGTGGGTTCGGACGTTGTATTTCCAAGAGGTATCCGCTTTCTTTCGGGCCAGGAGGCGATCCATGCAAAAACTACGTAAAGGACCAATGCTGTGAGCGCGGCGGCGCGGTCCGAAGGAGGAGGAGGACCAAAAAAGACCGTGGCCTGTATCGGAAGCATAATAAATCCAAATAATGCCACTCCGTACTTTCCAATCCCGGAATTTGAAGTAGTCGATCGAAGATAGAGCACGATGCCTCCAAACAAGATCGCGGCTTCCAATGCAAAGGCGACAACGGGGTAATTCCAGAGACCAAATCCCATCTTTAGAGTGTCGTCATACAACGGAAGATCAGGCCGATGGACGATGAGATCCAGCACCCAGTGAGAGAACACCGCACCTGCCAAGATCAGCGCAGCCTTGGTTGAACCCTTGAAGGTCGGAATGAACCTGTATGCGGCGAACGCGAGTCCTGACCATGCGACCGCAGCTATAAGGCTATGGGTGTACGGCATGTAGTACAGGTCAAGTGGATTGGAGGCCGTGATGCCGGGTACGATCCGCGCCTTCTCAATGCCAAGCAGAACGAAAATAGCCCAGAAGACATCCACGATCTGCACGGCCACAAATAACAGCCACAGGGGGAGCGTCTTCTCCACACTCTTCGCCGCAAAACTCACACCATAATGTCCGACGAACATCTTTGCCTCTAATCGGATTAGCAGCGCCTAACGTGCGAACTCAGCGGCGCGCCGATCAAGTGCGTCCGGGTTGAGAAAATTGTTATAAGAAAATTCACTCATAATTAAAAAGAGGACCCTGCCTCTTTTAGGAAACTTATTTCCTCTTCGGTAGATTGCCGGCCCAGAATTTCATTCCTATGTGGATAACGGCCAAACCTATCAATGATGGCTTTGTGCTGGATTTCGAACTTTAAATTAGATTCCAACCCGGGTTCCTTGAATAGTTCCAAGGCGAGTTCATGGATTACAGGGGACTCGCTATGCATGAAGGGCATGTACAGAAATGCCTTTTGATCCGGGCCTAATGATTGATTCGTTTTTGCATTTATCGCTTCCTGCGCCAAAGCTAGTGCAAGCGGATCGTATGCAAACGACAAAGGAGTGCCGCGATATATATTGCGGGAAAACTGGTCCAAAACGATAACTTCTGCGAGTCTTCCCAAAGGACTGTCTCTCCAGACATATAACTCGCATTTTGTTGCCGCATTATGGATTTCCAGAAACCTGTCCGCTATCAATCGATCAAAATCACTATCTTTTTTCCACCAACATTTTGCCTCTATCTCATTAAACCAAAAATCAATAATTGCATCGTAATGCATATTGGTTTGGTCACTTACAATGTCTCAGCTCAGCGGCGCGCGCCTTTCTTGCACGCATCTCTTTCGAACGTGGTGTTAGGTGGCAGTAATTACCACCACCGCTTTGTGTCAGTCATGAATTCAAAGATCTTCACCTCGGGATGCTCGTAGTAACGAGCTAGAGCCTTATCGGTCATTCTCCAGCCAGTGTTGCGTAATCTGCAGCTCGGGTAGAGACGGTAAAGAGTTTTTAAGGGGAGCACAAAACAGCGAATAAGATTAGCGCCATCAACGACGATTGCCAAGTATGGCGAACAACCGAAAGCACGTGATGCACGCTCAGTTTTTTGCAGCTTGTCACGATCAATGCGGACATCGTCCTTCTCGCTCCCTTCGGTACGCGAACGGGATTTCACTGAAATTCCCATCCGCTCCCGACTCTTTGGGTTCTGGGCAATCAAATCAATGCCGGTGTGATCCACGCGTGCACACTCAAACCCGTACTTCGAGAGCCAATAAAGGACAAGGTGCTCAGAGAAATCACCGGTGAGTTTCGCGTGACGAGTGCTCTTCGAAATCTTCACGGAACCTTTCTGCCACCTAACGACCACGATGACCAGCCGTTTGGCAGCGCGCAGCCCGCTGCCAAACGGTCCGTGTCGATCGTGCGGTTAGATGTCGGCATGCGAACCCGCTAACGTCTTGAGCACTCCCTCCGCGTGAACGGGAGAGAGAGCATGAACGATCTTCTCGCCGACCCCTGCGGCGTCGCCAAGGAGGTTTGCGATGCGAAGTGCGGCATCGCTGAGGTCCCGCAGTTGGTCATTGACTTCAGCCAACTCGAAGACCTCCGCATACGAGAGCTTGGCGCTTCGGTGTGCGAAAAGGTTGCTTCGAAGAATCATGACTTTCGAGACGAGAGGTTTTACAGTTTCGAGAATCGACAGCCCCTGTTCGGGCACAGAAGTGGGAAGTCCTACGGAAGGGGCCTTTTCGACGAGAGTGGGTAGGTTTAGCGTGTCGCCTCACGGCTCAAAGAGCTGCGAGAGATACATCACCATCGCGACGAAATGCGCGTGCGGCTCGAAGCGGTAGAATTCCGAAAACCGGCTCATTGTCGCCAGATACTTTCCGCGAGTAGGCTTGCCTTCGTAGACCCACCAGATATCGAGAAACACGCGCGCCCGAACGGCAAGCTGCCCGGCAAGGTCGAGGTCCTCACGAAACTGGCTGCTGTTCGGGACAGCGCTCATCGCGACACTTAACGTGAAATAGACCGCCGAAAAGCGGCTTTATGATATTGCAGCATTTTGCACATATCTTAAACAATTAGTGTAGAGGCGGAATAATTTTTGTCAGTTTGGGTATTTGGTATCCCCTGTGAGCCGCCAAGTGGCGAAGCCAAAGCGGGGGAAGTCAGCGAGCACTGTCTGAGCGCGTAGCGCGAGTTGCGCAGCGCCCGGTTTGGCTGAGGAACGCAGGGGAAATCGGCGAACCGGGGGCGCGTTTTCTTTGGTGACTTTCTTTTGGCGACGCAAAAGAAAGTCACCAGCCGCCGGTCTGCCACCGGCGTTATTTCTTAAGTGGTTCGACAGGCTCACCACGAACGGCTTTTAACTAAGTTGCTTGCGGGCGCGCCGGATCGCGGGGATAAGCAGCTTGGTCCCATGGTGCCACCGTACCCCAAACTTCGGCGAAGGCTACCCTGTCATGTTCCGTTTCATGTCCACGTGGATCTACTCTGATGGAGCTTTTAATGGAAGTGGTTCTCCACGTTTTACTATCGCTACTGCCTGGGCAAACCGCTTATGATATGTTGATTCCATCATGGTGGTGAATGCGTCGAGTTTGACACGCCTTTTTGTGACTACCGTGACTTTAGTGTGGTTCGCGTCAATTTTATCAACCCATGCTCCCATGACCGCCCCATAGGAATAACCGGTTATTCCGCTGCTGGTGACCATGTATCCTTGGTCTCGGTGTTCCTCGATCGCATCCGCGCCCTCCCAGCGAAATACGGTTTTCGAAATTTCCCACGCTTGATCTGCATTTACGGGGTAAGTTTCGCTTGTGCCATCAGCCTTCGCTGTAACAACGTCACTCATTGTCGCACACCCAGCAGCAACGAAAACCAGAAGAAAGATTGCAGAAATAAGGGCTAGTTTGAATCGCATAACATCCTCCTTTGTTTCATTAGATGTTGGCAGAACTCTTCGGCCTAAGATGAAATAGCCCGCAAAAAAGCGGCTTTATATTGCCGCATTTGTTCGTATTTTTCTCATACTACATCGGAATCAAGTGCTCAAGTAATCAACTTAAACAATTGGGGGGCAGAGCGAAATAGTATTACAGCAGTTAGGGTTTTTGGTATCCCCTGTGAGTCGCCAAGTGACGAAGCCAAAACGCGAGACGGTAGGCCAAGCCCCGTTCGAGAAAGCCTTCGATCACGCTGCGCTAGGCTCAGGCCGAACGGAGGCTTTGTCGAAGGGCTCACCACGAACGGTTTCTAACTGAGTTGCTTTCTGGCGCGCTGGATCGCCGCCTTGACCTGTTTCGGCGCGGTGCCGCCGATATGGTCGCGGCTGTTCACCGAGCCTTCCAGCGTCAGCACGGAATAAACATCTTTGCCGACGAGCTTGGAAAACTGCTTGAGCTCGTCGAGTTTCAGCGCGCTCAAATCGCAGCCGCGTTTTACTGCGTAGCGCACCGCTTTCGCCACCGCTTCATGCGCATCCCGAAACGGCAGGCCTTTTTTCACCAGATAATCGGCAAGATCGGTCGCTGTGGCATGGCCTTGAGCTGCCGCCTTGCGCATCGCCTTGCGCTTGACGCTGATTGCGGGAAGCATCTCGGCGAAAATCCGCAGGCTGTCGGTCACCGTGTCCACGGCGTCGAACAGCGGTTCCTTGTCTTCCTGGTTGTCCTTGTTGTACGCGAGCGGCTGTGCTTTCATTAAGGTAAGCAGCGTCACCAGATGGCCGTTGACCCTGCCGGTCTTGCCGCGCATGAGTTCCGGCACATCCGGATTTTTTTTCTGCGGCATGATGGACGAGCCGGTGCAAAAGCGATCGGCGAGCTCGGCAAAACCGAAGCCGGGGCTCATCCACAAAATCAGCTCTTCGGCAAAGCGCGAAAGATGCGTCATAATGAGCGCTGCGCAGGCGGTGAACTCAATCGCGAAATCGCGATCGGAAACCGCGTCCAGCGAGTTTTGGCACACGCCGTCGAACCCCAGATCTTTCGCCACCCGCTGCCGGTTAATCGGGTAGCTGGTGCCGGCGAGCGCCGCTGCGCCGAGCGGAAGTTGATTTACCCGCTTGCGGCAATCGGCAAGCCGCTCCCTGTCGCGCTTCAACATTTCGAAATAAGCCAGAAGATGATGGCCGAAGGTCACCGGCTGCGCGACTTGCAAATGAGTGAAGCCGGGCATGATGGTCGCCGCGTGCTTTTCGGAGAGGTCGAGCAGCGCTTTCTGCGCGGCTTTGATGAGACCCGAAATCTCATCAATCGCCGCCCGCAAATAAAGCCGCACATCGGTTGCCACCTGGTCATTCCTGGAGCGCGCGGTATGCAGCCGCTTCCCCGCCTCGCCTGACAGCGCGGTCAACCGGCTTTCGATATTCATGTGCACGTCTTCCAGTTCCAGCCGCCAGGGGAAGACGCCCGCGTCGATTTCGGCGTGGATTTGCTTCATCCCGCGTTGAATCGCGGCGAGATCCTTGCCGCTCAAAATGCCCGCGGCATTTAGCATGCGGGCGTGCGCGAGCGACGCCTCGATGTCGAAAGGCGCAAGCCGCCGGTCGAACCCGACCGACGCGGTATAGCGTTGCGTGAGCTTGCTTACCGGTTCGCTGAATCTTCCCGACCGGGTCTTTGCGGCGCTCTTGGTTTTTTTGGGCATGACGTGCTTCTTGTCAAAAGTGGTGCACTATGTAACGCTTAGCAGCGGTAACGGCCACCCGTACGCTGCCAAAATGCGAAGTATAAATCAAAACTCCACCCCCCGTACCCTGCCGAATTTCCGCAACCTCGGCGTCCTGCTGCGCATTGTGCTGGTGGTAAACGGCGCGTGTCTGATTGCGGCGGCGCTTAAAAGCGCGTCCATCGCGCAAACCCTGCAGGAATTCACCGGCATGGTGGCGCTGGCCGAGCCGGTGCTGGTAGTGAGCCTGTTGATGCTGATGCTCGCCAATCCCTGGCTGGGTCAATTGAACTATTACCTCGGCGCCGGGCTGGTGCTGATTCTGGAATCGGCGATAACTCTCTCGATTTATTTTCTCGGCATCAGCATTTACGGCGCGGGTGACGCCGGCCCGTGGCGCTATGAGTTGTTCTGCGTCCTGTTGACGGCGGCCCTGCTTGCCTATTTCGATTTGCGCAACCGCGCGCTTTCGCCGGCGCTGTCCGAAGCGCGGCTGCAGGCGCTTCAAGCGCGCATCCGTCCGCATTTCCTGTTCAACAGCATCAACGCCGTGTTGAGCCTGATCCGCTCGGACGCGAAGCGCGCCGAGATGGCGCTGGAAGACCTTGCCGATTTATACCGGGTGCTGATGGCCGACAGCCGCGAACTTTCCACTTTGCGCGACGAAGTGGATTTGTGCCGGGGTTATTTGAGCCTGGAGAAATTGCGGCTGGGCGGTCGCCTGCAGGTGGAGTGGCACATTGATAACATGCCGGAAGATGCAAAAATACCGGCGCTGGTGTTGCAGCCGCTTTTGGAGAACGCCGTCTATCACGGCATCGAGCCGAGAACCGAGCCGGGCGTTATCAGCATCAATATTTATCTGAGCAATGACCAGGTGCATGCCGTGCTGCGCAACCCTTACCGGCGCGACGGCGGCCATCGCGTTGGCAACAAAATGGCAGTGCAGAACATTCGCGAGCGCTTGAGCCTGCATTTTGACGTGGAGGCGAGCTTCACCGCCACGGAGCGCAGCGGTTCCTACGAGGTGCACATCGTCATTCCCTATTTGCGTGCGGAAAAATGACCGACCCCATGCGCATCATGATCGTGGACGACGAAGCGCCGGCGCGCAACCGCCTCAAAGAGCTGCTCGCCGATTGCGCGGAAAGCTTCCCCCATGTGGTGGTGGCGGACGTGGCGAATGGCCGCGAAGCGCTGGATTTGATTTCGCGCGAACCGGCAGACTTGTTGCTGCTCGACATCCGCATGCCGGAAATGGACGGCATCGAGGTCGCGCGCCATCTGTTAAAGCTGGAGCCGATACCCGCCATTATTTTCACCACCGCCTTCGATGTCTACGCGATTCAGGCGTTCGAAGTCAACGCGGTGGATTATCTGCTCAAGCCCGTGCGCGGCGAACGGCTGCTCGCCGCTTTGCAGAAAGCGCAACTGGGCCATCCGCCGAAGCAGGCACAGCTGCAGCAATTGGCAAGGCAGCCGCGCACCAACTTGAGCGTACAGGAGCGCGGCAAAATCATACTGGTTCCGGTTGCCGACATCATCTATCTCAAGGCCGAATTGAAATATGTGACGATACGCACCGCGGCGCGCGAGTATTTGCTGGAGGAACCGCTCACCAGCCTGGAAGAGGAATTCGCGGCACGCTTCATCCGCGTCCACCGCAGCTGCCTGGTGGCGAAGGACAGCATCACCGGATTTGACAAAGTAACCGAGGAAGGCAACGAGCCGTACTGGGTGGTGGTGCTGAAGGGGGTGGAAGAAAAACTGCCGGTGAGCCGCCGCCAGCAGTACCTCGTCAAGGAATTCACGCGCTAGGAACCTCTGATTAAGCCCCTCGCGTAGCGCGTTGCGGACGAGGGTGCATGTTAAAATAGTCGCGGAAACTTTCTTGAGCCTCACCCGTGCGCCAGAAAACATTTTGAGCCCATCTCCCTCAACCACCGTTCCTGCCAAAATTGTCATCGCCTCGCGTGAAAGCGCGCTTGCGCTGTGGCAGGCGCGTTTCATTCATACCCGACTCAGCGCGCTCTACCCAAAACTCGAGATCAGGATTCTCGGCATGACCACGCAAGGCGATACGCTGCTGGACGCGCCACTCGCCAAAATCGGCGGCAAGGGTTTGTTCGTGAAGGAACTGGAGCAGGCTTTGCAGGAAGGACGCGCGGACATTGCGGTGCATTCAATGAAAGACCTGCCGATGCGTCTGCCTTCAGGTTTTACTCTGGCGGCCATCACCGAGCGCGAGGATCCGCGCGATGCGTTCGTGTCGAACCGTTACAAATCGCCTGCCGAATTGCCTGCGGGCAGCGTGGTCGGCACCTCCAGCCTGCGAAGGGAAAGCCAGCTGCGCGCGTGCTTTCCGCATCTCGAGGTGAATTCGCTGCGCGGAAATGTCGGCACGCGCCTCAAGAAACTCGATGAAGAGCGTTATGCCGCCATTATTCTTGCGGCAGCCGGGCTCAAGCGCCTCGGATTGGAAAGCCGCATAACCGCATTATTAAGTCCCGAGCAAAGCCTGCCGGCGCCGGGACAAGGCGCGCTGGGAATTGAATGCTTGGCCTCCCGCCGGGATCTGCTTGAGTTGCTGCGGCCCTTGAATCACCAGCAAACCGCGCTATGCGTCAGCGCCGAGCGCGCCATGAGCCGGGCGCTTTCCGGCAGTTGCCAGGTGCCGCTGGGCGGTTACGCCGAAATCCAAAATGATGAAATCTGGCTGCGCGGCTTTGTCGCGACCCCGGACGGCCGCCGCCTGATCCGCGCGGAAAAACGCGGAAAATGCGGGCAGCCGGAAGCGCTGGGCGAATCGCTGGCGCAGGAATTAAAAGCCAAAGGCGCGGCCCAAATCCTCGCCGAACTGGAAAGCGCATGATTGATGTCCGCTCTAAATCGGCGCCGTCTAAATCCGCGTTGGCGGGACGCAATATCGTGGTGACGCGGCCGGCGGGGCAGGCACATCGGCTTGCGGATTTAATCCGCGCCGCCGGCGGTTGCGCTGTCCTGTTTCCGGCGCTGGAAATCCGGGACGTGGCCGACACACAACCGTTGGAGCGGCTCGTCGCGCGGCTCGAGGAATTTGACCTCGCTATTTTCGTGAGCGCCAACGCGGTGAACAGGGCGATGAGCTTGATTGCCGTGCGGCGTGCACTGCCGGCAAAGCTCAAATTCGCAACCGTCGGCGCAGGCAGCCTGAGGGAATTGCAGCGCTTTGGCGTGAAAGAAGCGATTTGCCCCGCGTCGCGTTTTGACAGCGAAGCTCTTCTCGAACTTCCGCAATTGCGTGACGTGAACGGAAAGCGCGTGGTGATTTTTCGCGGGCAGGGCGGACGCGTGCTTCTCGCGGACACGCTCACTGAGCGCGGCGCTAAAGTCGAATACGCGGAATGCTATCGGCGTGTCAAGCCTGCGGCGGATGCGGCGACATGGTTGGAGTTGTGGCAAAAGCATGCGCCGGATGCGGTCACCGTGACGAGCAGCGAAGGTTTGCGCAATCTTTTCGAGATGGCCGGGCAGAAAGGACAGAATATGCTGATAAAATCAAACCTCTTCGTGCCGCATCCGCGCATTGCCAAAGTGGCGCGTGCGCTGGGGCTGGATAATGTCATCGTAACGGCTGCAGGTGACGAAGGTTTGGTGCAAGGCTTGATCGAGTGGTTTGACGCCGAAGCGCAATAAAGTTCATGAGTGAAAATCCGCAATCTGAAACTATGCCGGTAGAGGCGACGGCGCCCGACACCAAAGCGCTAAGACGCCTGAACCTGGCGCTCATCGCCGCGCTTATGGCCGCGGCGCTAATGGGCTGGCTGTGGTATGACACGCGCGGCCAGATAGTAGCATTGCAGCAGGAGTTCGCTAAGCGCTTGGCTGAGACCGATGGCATCGTCAAGGACAACCGCGCCATCGTCAAGGACACGCAGGAAGCGGTGCGCGAAACGCAGGTGAAGCTGGGTTTGCTGGAAAGCAAGCTCGCCGAGTCGCAAAACCAGCAAGTCGCTATGGAAGCGCTGTATCAGGAGCTCTCGCGCAACCGCGATGAATGGGCGCTCGCCGAAGTCGAGCAGATACTCAACATTGCGAGCCAGCAATTGCAGCTCGCCGGCAACGTCAAGGCGGCCTTGATTGCGCTGCAGGCGGCGGAAGCGCGATTGCAGCGCGTCGACCGCCCGCAGCTCATCCCGCTGCGCAAAGTCATTAACAAGGACATCGAACGCCTGAAGGCCGTGCCTTACGTGGACTCGGCGGCCATCAGCGTGCGCCTCGACAATTTGAATGCCGCTGTCGACACGTTGCCGCTAGCCATGGATGTACGCCCGCGTTCGGACCAATCCGAAGCAGCACAACAGGCTGCGCAGAACGCGTGGCTTAAATTCGCGCGCGAAATCTGGCAGGATATGAAACAATTGGTGCGCATCCAGAATACTGCCGAGCATGAAATTCCGCTTCTCGCGCCCAACCAGGTGTTTTTCCTGCGCGAGAACTTGAAGTTGAGACTCCTGAGCGCGCGCCTGGCGTTGATGCTGCACGATGAAGTGAGCTACAAGGCCGACTTGGCTTCCGCGCAGGAGTGGCTCACCCGCTATTACGACGACAGCGCCAAGGTCACCAAGGTTATGCTGGGGAGCCTGCAACAGCTACAGGAAAGCCCCATCAGCATCGAACTGCCCGATATTACCGCGAGTCTCGAGGCGGTGCGCAAGTTCAAGCTCGGTCGCGACAAGGCAGCACGGTGAAAGCCCTGTTCTGGCTGATTGCGATTTTTGCCCTCGCGGTGGGGCTCACGCTCGCGTTCGGCTTCAGCAATGGCTATGTGCTGGTGGTTCAATCGCCCTACCGCATAGAGCTGTCGCTCAATCTGGCGATACTGCTGCTGCTTGGCGCATTCATCGTCGTTTATTTCCTGGTGCGCCTTGCCGTGCATACCCTGCGCCTGCCGGCGCAGGTACGCGCCTATCGTCTGCGCCGCCGCGGCGAAAAAGCGCGCCAAGCATTTGCAGAGGCCTTGAGGCATTTTTTCGAGGGCCGTTACGGCAAGGCGGAAAAAGCGGCGGCCAACGCGCTGGAACTTGGCGAATCGCCGGGATTGACGGCCCTGCTTGCCGCGCGCGCGGCGCATGAAGTAAAAGCTTTCGAAAAGCGCGACGAGTATCTGGCCAAAGCGGAAAAAGAAGCGCCCGATGTCGCCACGGCGCGCGTGATTATAAAAGCCGAAATGCTGCTCGACCAGCGCCGTCCCATAGAAGCGCTGGATTTGCTTTGGTCGCTCAATAAAGACTCCTCGAAAAAGCACGTAGCGGCGCTGCGGCTCGAACTTCGCGCGCAGCAGCAGGCGAAAAACTGGGAACAGGTGCTGCAACTCATCGCGCAACTAGAAAAACGCGGCGTCTATGATGAGACTCAAGCGCGGGGAATGCGGTTGTATGCCACGCAGGAAAACCTCAAACGCCAAGCGGGGGATGTGCGGGCGCTGAAGGAATACTGGCGGAAGATTCCTTCGACCGACAAGAAAAACCTTCGCGTCGCCGCCACCGCTGCGCGCTGCTTCATGGCGCTCGGCGGCTGCCGCCTGGCGCATGAAATCATCGAGGAAAGCCTGGAAAATGAATGGGACAGCGATTTGATTTGCCATTATTCCGAATGCCTGGGCCAGGATGCGGAAACACTCAAGCAAATCCAGCGCGCCGAAAGCTGGCTCATTTCCCACCGCCGCGATGCGTGTTTGTTGCTGACCCTCGGCAAGCTGTGCGTGCATCAGGCGCTGTGGGGCAAGGCGCAAAGTTATCTCGAAGCCAGCATCAGCGTCGAGCCAACCCCCACCGCGCATCGTGAACTTGCAAAGCTGTACGAAAAGACCGGCCGGAACGAAGCCGCCAGCGTGCATTACCGCAAAAGCCTGGATTTGGCATTCCGTCAGCTAGGCAACGTCACTGGCGGCAGGCGTAAGGCAGCGCTTTGATTTTTTGAACCGCCAAGACGCAAACCCCGGAAAACAGCGAGATTGCTTGGTCGCGCTTCGCGCTCCTCGCAACGACAGATCCTGGCGCCCTGGCGGTTCAGGCAGCCGGCTTGGGATCGTTGGAAAAAGTAAACGCGTCCGAGTGAAACTCTTCGAGCGACAGGTTGCACATCGAAGTGAAATCGCAGCGCGCGGCGTCCACCATCACCGGCGCGCCGCAGGCGTAGACTTGAAAGCCGCTCATGTCCGTAAAATCTTCCATCACCGCCCGGTGAACGAAACCGGAGCGGCCATGCCATTCGTCCTCGGGCCGGGCTTCTGAAAGCACCGGGATGAAGCGGAAGTTGGTGTGCTCCCTGGCCCAGAGCAGCGGCAGTTCGCGCATGTATAAATCAGGCGGGATGCACGCGCCCCAATACAGCACCATTTCCCGCTTTATGCTTTTGTAAAACGCGTGCTCGATGATGCCCTTGATGGGGGCGAAGCCGGTGCCGCTGGCGACGAAGATAATCGGCTTGTCGGAATCCTCGCGTAGAAAAAACGTGCCGAGCGGCCCTTCGAAGCGCAAGATTTCGCGCTCTTTCATTTTATTGAATACATAGTCGGTGAATGCCCCGCCGACGATATTGCGGACGTGCAACTGGATATGCTCGTCGTCATGCGGCGGATTGGCCATGCTGAAGCTTCTGCGCTTGCCGTCCTTCATGAGAATGTCAATGTACTGGCCGGCGAGGAACTGTAAGCGCTCATTCGCGGGAAGCTTGAGGTAAAGCACCATGACATCGTCCGCCGGCCGCTCCATTTTCTGCAAGCGGCACGGCAGTTTCCTGATTTGAATGTCCTTGACCGCGTTGATTTCACGGCATTCGATAACCATATCGCTTTGTGGCTTGGACTGGCAGAAGAGCGCCATGCCGGCGTGTTTTTCCACGCTACTCAGCGCGCTTTCCTGATAAACGCCGTAATCCACCGTGCCCTGCAGGATTTTGCCTTTGCACGAGCCGCAGGCGCCGTTGCGGCAGCCGTAGGGGAGGGCAAAGCCCTGGCGCAAGGCGGCTTCGAGTATCGCTTCGCCGGGCCCGACGGAAAAGACGTGTTCGCTGGGCTTGATAGTGATCTGGAAGGGCATTAACTCAAATCCTTAAGGCGGGATTTACCGCCTCTTATAGTGGTGACCCGCCATCATTCTAAAATTTATTCTACAATTAACAGCATGAGACGGCTTTTGATTGTCGGCTGCGGCGATATTGCCCTGCGCATGGTGCGTCAACTTCGCGGTGGCTATCGCATCTATGCGCTTTCGCATTCGCCCGCGCGCTTCGATTTACTGCGCACGTACGGCATTACGCCGATTCCCGGAGACCTCGATAAGCCGGAGACGTTCACCATGCTCGGCGGCCTAGCGCATGACGTGGTACATTTTGCTCCGCCGCCTTCACTCGGCACCCGCGACACGCGCACCGCGCATCTGCTTGCCGCGCTGACCAAGGGAAAAATTTTACCACATCGCCTCATCTACATCAGTACCAGCGGTGTGTATGGCCATTGCGGCGGCGAAATCGTTCCCGAAACGCGGCCGCTCAAACCCCAGACCGAGCGCGCCAGGCGCCGCCTCGACGCCGAGCGCCGGGTCCGCGATTGGGGAATGCGCAGCGGCGTGCGCGTGAGCATTTTGCGCGTGCCGGGGATCTACGCCGAAGACCGCTTGCCGTTTGAGCGTTTAAAAAGCGGAACCCCGGCGCTGCTCCCGGATCAGGACGCCTACACTAATCACATCCACGCCGATGACTTGGCGCGCATTGTAATTGCCGCGCTGCGCCTGGGGCGACCGGGAAGGGTGTACAACACCAGCGACGATTCGGAGCTCAAGATGGGCGATTATTTCGATTTGGTCGCGGACTCCTTCGGCTTGCCGCGCCCGCCGCGCATTCCGCAAGCCGAAGCGGGGCAAGAGCTGTCTGAAACTCTGCTTTCCTTCATGCAGGAATCAAGGCGGCTTGCCAACCGGCGCATGAAGCGCGAGCTGCAAGTGAAATTGCATTATCCAGTGGTCGCTGATGGCATTGCCGCGGCGCAAGCCCGCGACCGGCGGCACTGAACTTAATTGGCGCCGTTTCGTCTTACGGATATTGTATCAGTGCCATGACACCCCCTGTCTTAAAAACGTTTTCCGCCCTGCTGCTCACCTTGCTGGCAGGGTGTGGTGTCGCGCCCACCTTGCCGGATAATCCCGCCGCCACGGCCGACGACCCGTTGCCCATCCGCCTTGCCGTGGACATGACGCCGGAGCAGCTCACGCAATGGACCTCGCACTATTACTATTACACTGAGATCTACTATCCAGAAGGGCGGCTGGTGCGCAACGCAGCGCTTGACGCTTTCGCGCCCTTGGTCTCCCAGGTTCTGCCGCGCGAGCAGATGCCGACGCCGGATGTGATTATCAAAGTAAGCGGTAAGGGCTCATTCAATCCCTTGATGAAAGTGTTCTATGCCGACGTGAGCGTCACCGCGTATCTACCCGGCGGGGAAGAACTGGGCACGTTCAAGTCGAGTTCCGAGGTCGGCGCCATTGTCAGCGGCTATGAATGCGCGTTTCAAAGCGCATACCTTGCCGCGTTTCAAAGCATTGGCAGAAAACTCCTCGCAAGCGGGGTGTTAAGCTCAGTCGCACCTCAAAACTAGTCCGCCACACGGCCCGCGACACGGGCGTCTCTGAATGGTCCGGAACCGGGTAGAATAGGCGCAAACTCAAACCCGGATTACCATGAAACCCGAGGCGATTCTCGTCATCACCAATCTTCCCGATCGCGAGTCTGCTTTCAAACTCGCGAACAAACTCGTGGAGGCACGGCTTGCGGCATGCATCAATGTCATGGCTGAATGCACATCGATTTACCGCTGGAAGGGAAAAATCGAAACCGCGCCCGAAGTGCCGGTTTTCATCAAAACCATCAAAACGCATTTTCCTCAAGTGGAAAAGCTGGTAAAACAGCACCATCCTTACGAACTTCCCGAGTTGATTGCTGTCCCTATAACCACCGGATCGGCAGCCTATCTGGAATGGATCGTGGCGGAGACGCTGCCCGTCAAAAACAACTAGTTTCATTCCTGTGACATGCGTCTGCTGTTCTTTTTGCTGATGCTGTTTTCCCTGCTTGCGCGCGCGGCGGAGCCGGAATTGCTCGAGCCGGAAAAGGCGTTCCGTTTTTCGGCGCAAATGCTCGACCCCGGCAATATCGAAATCCGCTATCAAATCGCCGACGGTTATTACCTGTATCGCGAGCGTTTCCGGTTTGAAGTGCAGCCGGCGGGATTTTCCCTGGGCAAGCCGCAGATACCGGCGGGCGAAATGCATCAGGACCAGTTTTTCGGGCGCGTCGAAACCTATCGGCGTGACCTCAAAATCAAGCTGCCGCTTAAGCAAGCGCTGGGACCAAGCCAGACGTTGACCCTGAAAGCGGTGTCGCAAGGCTGTGCCGATGCGGGCGTGTGCTACACCCCGCTTGAGCAGAGCGCGCATCTGAGTCTGGTTGCCGCAACCAGCCGGTTGTCTGCTGCTCCCGCCCCAATCGCCAGCCTGCAGGGCCTGAAAGCCGCCGCATCGCCCAGCCCGCTGCTTAGTTCCAATGACCCGGCTGCCAACGATGAATCATCGCAAATCGCCAATTTGCTTAAAGGCGGAAGCTTCTGGTTTATCGTCGCAAGCTTTTTCGGTTTTGGCTTGTTGCTGGCATTTACGCCTTGCGTGTTTCCGATGATCCCGATTCTCTCCGGCATCATCGTTGGGCAGAAACAAACAATGACCAAGGCCCGCGGACTGGCGTTGTCCGGAGCCTATGTGCTGGGCGTGGCGATTACCTACGCCGTCGCCGGCGTGGCGGCGGGCTTGAGCGGAACGCTGCTTTCCAACGCGCTGCAAAACGCCTGGGTGCTCGGTGCGTTTGCCGCGCTTTTCGTAGCTCTTGCGCTGTCCGTGTTTGGTTGGTATGAGCTGCAGCTTCCCGCCTCCGTTCAAGGGAGATTGAATGATGCGGCGAATCGCATCAAAGCTGGCAATCTTGCCGGTGCGTTCGTCATAGGCGGGCTTTCCGCGCTGATTGTAAGCCCCTGCGTGGCCGCGCCGCTTGCAGGCGCGCTGCTTTATATCAGTCAGTCGCGCGATGTTGTTTTGGGGGGCTCGAGCTTGTTTGCCATGGCGCTGGGCATGGGTGTGCCGCTCTTGGCGGTGGGCATTTCCGCAGGTACGTTCTTGCCCAAGGCGGGCCCGTGGATGGATGCGGTGAAACGGTTTTTCGGGGTGCTGCTGCTCGGTGTGGCGATCTGGATCATTTCACCATTAATTTCGCCGCAAGTACACATGGCTTTGTGGGCGACACTGCTGATCGTCTGGGCGGTGTACCTGAAAGCCGTCGATCCGCTACCTGCTGAAGCGTTGGGCTACGCGCGACTGGGGAAAGGAATCGGCATCATCGCCCTGGTCGCAGGAATTGCACTTTTAGTTGGCGTGTTCTCTGGCGGGCGCGATATATTGCGGCCACTGGCCCAGCTTAACGGCCCCACCCAGCCCGTGCAGGGGCTCAAATTCCAACGCGTCAAAAGCAATGCGGAACTTGATCAGGTGGTAGCGCAAGCCGGAGGCAAATATGTCATGTACGATTTTTACGCTGACTGGTGCGTGTCATGCAAGGAAATGGAGCGCTTCACTTTTACCGACCCCGCGGTGCAAGCCAAACTCAAAGATGTCGTTTTGCTGCAGGCCGATGTGACGGCGAATACCGCGGAGGATGCCGCCATGATGAAACGCTTTGGGTTGTTCGGTCCGCCGGGAACCCTGTTTTTCGATAAGCAGGGAAATGAGATTAAGGGCGTGCGGGTGGTCGGCTATCAGAGCCCGGAAAAATTCATCGCCACTCTAGGCGCGGTCTTGAAATAAATGGGCAAGCGCGCGCTCCTCTTTTTTGCTGTTGCGGTTCTGGCCTTGGGCGCCGGCATGTTTTTCGGCTGGCAAGCTAAGGCGCCGGCAGTGGCGGAAGCAGATGCCCAAGCGCTGTTCGCCGCCAATATTCCAGACCTCAACGGGCAAAATCAGGATCTGGCGCAGTGGCGGGGCAAGGTGCTGGTGGTCAATTTTTGGGCGACCTGGTGCCCGCCTTGCCGTGAGGAAATCCCCCAGTTCGTGAAGATTCAAGACAAATATCGCGACCGCGGACTGGTTTTCGTCGGGGTGGCCCTGGATAAAAAGGACGCAGTGGAAGCCTATATTAAGGAAGTAGGCATTAACTACCCGGTTTTGCTGGGGGATCTCGATGCCATGGAGTTGTCGCGCAAGGCCGGCAATCGTGCCGGGGCACTGCCGTTCACCGCTATTCTCGACCGTAAGGGCAAGATCGTCAGCACCCAGCTAGGCGGATTGACGCAGGCCAAGCTCGACGCCATAATCACCCCTCTGCTCTAAAAACCCAGCATTACCTTCAAGCATTTTGCCGTAATTTCGGCGAAGTTCAGCGAAAAAGTGGACAATTTAGACGAAATTGTGCAAACTTTGGTGTATGAAAAATATCCTGGTTCTGCACGGCCCCAATTTAAATCTGCTGGGATCCCGTGAGCCGGAACATTACGGTCACGACACCCTCGAGGCGATTGATGTTCGCCTTAAGGAACGCGCCAAACAGGCGGGCGCCAGGCTCACCTGTTTCCAGAGCAACGCCGAGAACACCTTGGTGGAACGCATCCAGCAGGCAAGCAAGGAAGGGGTGGAGTTCATCATCATCAACCCGGCGGCATATACCCACACCAGCGTTGCCATCCGCGACGCGCTCGCCGCAGTGAAAATCCCTTTTATCGAAGTTCATCTTTCAAATATTCATGCCCGCGAATCCTTCCGCCACCATTCATATTTTTCCGACCTGGCGGTAGGGGTGATTAGCGGTCTCGGCGCTAAGAGTTACGAGCTGGCGTTTGAGTTCGCCCTGCAAACATGAGTCTCTGAAGCCGTCCCGCTGCGTCAACGCGGTTCTTCTCGAGCTTTGGGGCTCACACATTGGTAGAGGCCAGCTATGGATTTAAGAAAACTTAAAAAGCTGATCGATCTGGTGGAGCAGTCGGGGATTGCCGAACTGGAAATCACCGAAGGCGAGGAAAAAGTTCGCATCAGCCGGGTAAGCCAGTCATCGGTGCAGGCCACCGTGACTCCCGTTGCGCAGCCAGCAAGTGCAACCGTCGTCCAACCCGCAACCCCTGCAGTAACCGCGGCTGCCGGTGCGCCGGCAGCGCCCGCCGAACCTGAGGGGCATGTGGTGAAATCGCCGATGGTCGGCACCTTCTACCGCTCGGCCAGCCCCGGCGCCAAAGCGTTTGTCGAAGTCGGGCAGCGGGTCAATGCCGGTGACACGCTGTGCATCATCGAGGCGATGAAACTGCTTAACGAAATCGAAGCGGACCGCGCCGGGGTGATCAAGGAAATCCTGGCAGAGAACGGCCAGCCGGTGGAATACGGCGAACCGCTGTTCGTTATTGGGTAAGGAGTAAGGAGTGACAAGCGAGGAGTTAACAGGGTGTTGAAAAACTCTCCGGGAGCCGCGTTTGACACGAAAATGCCCAGATGCAAGGCGCGCGACGAAGGTCGTAGCCCGGACTACGATGCCGAGGAGCGCAACGCAGCAGATGGGCATTTTCGTGCAAACCCGAATGGGGCGTGGCTTTCCGGGTGGTCTGCTTTGTCGCTCGCCTAGCGAATATGCAACGGCTATTCGACGCGGCTCGCTTCGCGCATCCCATCCCGGAAAGCCGACGCCGCGGCCCCGTGGAGTTCTTCAACACCCTGCTAACTGCTCAGGGGCTTCAGTCTTATTCCGCGCTTATTTTTGCTTTTACACTTCACGCCTCACTTTTTACTCCCCCCGGTTTTTCACATGTTTGAAAAAATTCTGATTGCCAATCGCGGTGAGATCGCCCTGCGCATCCAGCGCGCCTGCCGCGAAATGGGCATCAAGACCGTGGCCGTGCATTCCGAGGCGGATGCCGAAGCCAAGTATGTGAAGCTTGCTGACGAATCGGTGTGCATCGGCCCGGCGCCATCCGACCAGAGCTATCTCAACATTCCCGCCATCATCAGCGCCGCGGAAGTGACCGACGCTGAGGCGGTTCATCCCGGTTATGGCTTCCTATCTGAAAGCGCCGATTTCGCCGAGCGCGTGGAGAAGAGCGGCTTCGTCTTCATCGGCCCGCGTCCGGAAACGATTCGCCTGATGGGCGACAAGGTGAGCGCCAAGGCGGCGATGAAGAAAGCGGGCGTGCCCTGCGTGCCGGGTTCGGACGGCAGCCTTCCCGATTCACCCGAGCAAATCGTGAAAATCGCGCGCACTGTCGGCTACCCCGTGATCATCAAGGCGGCGGGCGGCGGCGGGGGACGCGGCATGCGCGTGGTGCATACCGAAGCGGCCCTGATGAACGCAGTGGCGATGACGCGTTCCGAAGCGCAAGCCGCTTTCGGCAATCCCACCGTTTATATGGAGAAATTCCTTGAAAATCCGCGTCACATCGAAATTCAGGTGCTCGCCGACGAGTATCGCAATGCCATTTTCCTGGGCGACCGCGATTGCTCGATGCAGCGACGGCACCAGAAAATCATCGAGGAGGCGCCCGCGCCGAATTTGCATCCGAAGCAGCGCGGTAAAATCGGTGAGCGCTGTGCCGACGCCTGCCGCAAGATCGGCTACCGCGGCGCCGGCACGTTTGAATTTCTCTACGAAAACGGCGAGTTTTATTTCATCGAAATGAACACGCGCCTGCAGGTCGAGCACACGGTCACCGAAATGGTGACCGGCATCGACTTGGTGCAGGGACAAATCCGCATTGCAGCGGGAGAAAAATTGCGTATTCGGCAGAAGGACGTGGCGCTGAAAGGACACGCCGTCGAATGCCGCATCAACGCCGAAGACCCGTACAAATTCGTTCCCTCGTCAGGGCGGATTACTTCCTATCACACACCCGGCGGTCCGGGCATACGCATGGACTCCCACGTCTACCAGAATTATTTCGTGCCGCCGTATTATGACTCGATGATCGGCAAGCTGATTGCCTATGGCGATACGCGTGCGCAGGCGATAGCGCGCATGCGCATCGCTCTTTCGGAAATGATCGTCGAAGGCATCAAGACCAACATCCCGCTGCATCAGGAACTGATGCTGGACGCCGCTTTCCTGCGCGGGGGGACCAGCATTCATTATCTGGAACAGAAATTGGCTGGATACAAAAAGAATCAATGAAAACTGCGGTCTTGGATACAACAATGAACTGGCTGTCGCTTACTCTCGAAGCGAATGCGGAACAAGCCGAAATCCTGAGCGAGGTGCTGCTGCAACTGGGTGCGCTGTCCGTGGACGTTTCCGATGCCCATGCCGGAACCCCGGATGAGCAGCCGGTTTTCGACGAACCGGGCGAGTCGTCCCCGACCCTATGGCAGTCCAGCCGGGTAAACGGCCTGTTTCCCGCCGGCGTGGATATCACCGCCATCGTCAAAACCGCGTCGCTCACAGCGCATCTCGTTCACCCCAAGTTTACTGTTGCCGATGTGCCGGACCGGGATTGGGTGCGTTTGGTGCGGTCGCAGTTTGCGCCGATGCAGATTTCGCCGCGCCTGTGGGTGGTGCCGACTTGGCATGCTGTGCCTGATGCTTATGCGCTTAATCTCATTCTTGACCCCGGTCTGGGGTTTGGCACCGGCAGCCATCCGACCACCCGTATGTGCTTAAACTGGCTGGATGCGCATCTCAAAGGTGGGGAACAGGTGCTTGACTACGGCTGCGGGTCCGGGATTCTTGCCCTTGCGGCTAAAAGACTCCGCGCGCAACGTGCGGTGGGCGTGGACTGCGACGCGCAAGCGCTTGACTCGAGCAGGACCAATGCACGGCAGAATAAAGTCGATGCAGAGTTTTATACTCCAAACGAGTTGCCGCTGTTCGAGGCCGATGTGGTGCTCGCCAACATCCTGGCCAATCCGTTGAAGCTGCTAGCACCGCTGCTTGCGCAAGCCACTCGATGCGGCGGCGCCATCGTGTTATCCGGCATTCTCACCGACCAGGCGCGCGAAGTCGAAGAGGCTTATCTGCAATGGTTTGGCATGCGTAAGGCGGATGAAGATTCCGGTTGGGTGTGTCTAGCCGGAACCAAGAGGTGAGCGCGATGAGCATGGTCACCACTTGCCCAAGCTGCCACACCACGTTCCGGGTGCGGCACGAGGATTTGCGGGCGGGCGAGGGCCGAGTGCGCTGCGGCCAGTGCGCGGAAATTTTCAACGCCCTCGACAGCCTTGCCACGCTGGACGATGCGCCGGGTGCTCTGCGCGAAACCGTCCTGCAAGCGCGCAGCATGCCGCAGAAAACCAGCGCCCCGGAAACGGTACCCAAACTGCAAACCAAGGTGAGCGGCAAGCAGGCGAAACCGCTCAAATTCACCGACGAGGCTTTGGAGAAAGCAGAACACAGTCCAGCCAAAACAATCGCCTGGTCTGCCGCTGCGTTGCTGCTGCTTCTCATGCTGGCGGCGCAGGCGGCTTATTTTTTCCGCGTGCCGATTGCCGCTTACTATCCCGAAACCAAGCCCTTTTTGCAGCGCTATTGCGAGCTGTTGCAGTGCGCGGTGGATTTGCCGCGCTATGCCGAATGGATAAGCATCGAAGCCTCCGATTTGCAGGCCGACCCGCAGCGGCCGAACCTCATCATCCTCACCGCCACGCTGCGCAATCGCGCGCCGTTCGCCCAAGCCTATCCGGCATTGGAACTCACTTTTACCAATACTCAGGCCCAGATGGTGGCGCGCCGCGTGCTCACTCCCGCGGACTATCTGGCGGGCGGCGTGGATGCGAACCGCGGCATGGAAGCGAACAACGAATTCACCACCAAGCTTTTTATCGACAGCGGCGACCTCGAGCCTTCCGGTTACCGTTTGTTCCTGTTCTATCAATAAGCGAGTTGATCATAAAAATATGCTTGGTTGCGCGCGCCTTACATGCAAGGCATACTTTACGAAATCTGCTTTTTTATTTCAGGCAATTAAATTAAGGAGAACCCGTCATGGCAAAAGTCACTCTCGCAGGCAATCCCATCACAGTCGCAGGCCATTTCCCGGCCGTAGGTCAGAAGGCGCCGGATTTCAAGCTGGTTAACAAGGATCTCAAGGATGTGAGCCTCAAGGATTTCGCGGGAAAGCGCAAAGTGCTCAACATCGTACCCAGCCTCGATACCCCGACCTGCCAGAAATCCACGCGCCGATTCAATGAAGAGGCGAACAAGCTCAACAATACCGTGGTGCTGGTGATTTCCGCCGATTTGCCGTTTGCGCAAGCACGCTTTTGCGGCGCTGAAGGCTTGAACAATGTGATGACCCTTTCCACCATGCGCGGCGCGGAGTTCATGAAAAACTACGGCGTAGCGATTACCGATTCGCCGCTTGGGGGGGTGACTGCGCGCGCGGTGGTGGTGCTCGACGGCGACGACAAAGTGCTGCACGCAGAGATGGTGCCGGAAATCAAGAACGAGCCGAATTACGACGCGGCGCTGAAAGCGCTGCGATAACACCGGGTCCGGGAGGACGAGATGGATTACCGGCGGTTAAATTTAATCGCCTTGTTCGCGCCGGACAAGGCAAGACCCCGGGCGGTGGACATCACGCCCGATGCCAGCGAGAAATTCATTCCGGTGCCGGACATCAAAGCGGGCTCGTTAAGCCGGCTGCAGACGCAGCATTAGCCGAAGCGCCATGGAAACCCCGGACCACCCGCAGAAAAGCAAAACCGGCCTCGCCCGCATTTGGAACGCATTCCTTTATTCGCGCGACGGGCTTGTCTCTGCATTCAAAAACGAAACCGCGTTTCGCCAGGAAGTCCTGCTCGCCGTTATTTTGATACCGCTCGCCGGGTGGCTCCCGGCGAGCGGCGTGGGTCACGCGCTGATGCTCGCCAGCGTGCTGCTGGTCTTGATTGTCGAGCTGGTCAATTCGGCCATCGAAGCGGTGGTGGACCGCATTTCCATGGAGCGGCATCCCTTGGCCAAGCGTGCCAAGGACTTAGGCAGCGCCGCCGTGTTTATCAGTTTGATTAACGTCCCCTTGGTCTGGGCGCTGGTGCTGTTTGCCTAGACGGCACAAAACCGTTTCCTATAATGTAAGGTGAGCCCCTGTGATGCGACCAACAGTTGTCTGGCTACATCCGCTTCCTTTTGCATTACGTATCAAGGCAATGGGGTGGGGTGCGGGAAGCCGGTCTGCCCACACAAGGCCTGGGGCTAACAAAAGGCCTTAATTCCGGTATGGGTTCCAATCTAATCTTAAGGAGGTTATACCATGAACGCAGTTAAGAGAATTTCGGGCATCGCATTGGCAGTGGCAGCCGCCAGCGTGTTTGTTGCCGGGTGTGCTACTGAATCAGGAAGCTACGGATCTTCGGGCAAAGTGGCCTGCGCCGGCGTCAACGGCTGCAAGGGCTTGAGTGATTGCAAGACCGCGACCAGCTCCTGCAAAGGGCAAAACACCTGCAAAGGGCATGGCTTTGTGTTTATGGGGGCCGATGAGTGCGCGAAAGCTAAGTGAAGCCAGCCGGGTCCATAACTAAAGTCTCTTAAAGCCGGCCAGGGAAACAAGTGGTAAAGTTATCGATCCATCCCATTCAACTTGAGTATTTCAATTAGAGACTGAACCATGACCGCAGTTAAGAAACTCACAGGCATTGCCTTAGCCTGCGCCGGCGTTGACGTCTGCAAGGGTCAAGGCTTTGTTGCGCTGGACGCCAAGGCTTGTAAGCAAATTAAAGGTTCGTAATCTCATATAACGGGCACTTCATGACCAGGTGTCCGTTTTCTTTCACTCCCCATGTCCCGCCTTACTCCCAAATCCCGCAAGCCCGAGTATTTAGGTTTTGGCCTGGGTCTGCGCATCCCCCACTACGAGGAGATTGTGTCTACGCGTCCAGCAGTGGATTGGTTTGAGGTTCTGTCCGAGAACTACCTGGTGCCAGGTGGCAAACCCTTGTATTACCTGGATCGGGTTCGTGCCGATTACCCGGTGGTCATGCATGGCGTGTCGCTCTCGATTGGCGGCTCGGATCCCTTAAACCCGGATTACCTCAAACAACTTAAATCCTTGGCCGACCGAATCGAGCCCAAATGGATCTCCGACCACTTATGCTGGACGGGCGTAGGCGGATTAAACCTGCATGATTTGATGCCGCTACCCTATACCGAGGAAGCCATTCAGCATGTGACAGATAGAGTCAAGCAGGTTCAGGATTACCTGGGCAGAAGGATTCTTTTGGAAAACGTCTCAAGCTATGTCACCTATAGGCAGTCCCAACTCACCGAGTGGGAGTTCTTAACCCATATCGCAGAGCAAGCCGACTGCTTAATCCTGCTCGACATCAACAACATCTATGTGAGCAGCTTCAACCACGGCTTTGACCCCGAGGACTATCTCAACGGCATCCCCATCGAGCGGGTGCAGCAATTTCATCTGGCGGGGCATCAGAACTGTGGAAATTACATCGTGGATACCCATGACCATCCGATCATTGACCCGGTGTGGGCGCTCTATGAGCAAGCCGTCAGACGCTTCGGCCCGGTCTCGACCATGATCGAGCGCGACGATAATATCCCCCCTCTCAAAGACCTCCTCGCCGAACTTAATCACGCCCGGCGAATCGCAGAGCCAATACTGCAAAAAGCCGCGATGTAATTGACGACACGGCCCGGAGTGCGATCAAGGTGCCGTGTTATCATTACCCCCGTTTAATTTTCCTTAAGCCCGAGGGGCTAGTGTGCGTACGCTGATTTGCGGCTCAATCGCCTACGACACCATCATGGTGTTCAAGGATTATTTCAAGAACCACATTCTGCCCGAGCAGATTCACATTCTTAATGTCTCGTTTCTGGTACCGGACATGCGCCGCGAATTCGGCGGCTGCGCCGGCAATATCGCTTACAGCCTGAGAGTGCTGGGTGGCGATCCGCTCATCATGGCCACCGTGGGCGAAGACTATCAGCCTTATGCCTACCGCTTGGAGAAGCTCAAGCTCTCGCAAAAGCACGTGCGCCAGGTGCCGGACACGTTTACTGCGCAGGCCTTCATCACCACCGACCTCGACGACAACCAAATCACCGCGTTTCATCCAGGCGCGATGAACTACTCACATTACAATCATGTGTCGGATGCGGATGGCGTGAAACTGGGCATCATTTCACCCGACGGCCGCGAGGGCATGCTGCAGCATGCGCGCGAATTTCATGAGCAGGGCATCCCGTTTGTGTTCGATCCCGGCCAAGGCTTGCCGATGTTTGACGGCGGGGAATTGCTCAATTTCATCAATCAAGCCGATTTTGTCACGGCGAACGATTACGAAGCGCAGCTTTTGCAGGAGAAGACTGGCAAAAAAATTGAGGAACTGGCAAAACTTGTCAAAGCCCTGGTTGTCACATTGGGTGCTTGCGGCTCCTTGATCTATGCCGGGGGTAAACGCATCGAGATTCCATGCGTTAAAGCGGAGGCAGTGGTGGATCCCACCGGTTGCGGCGATGCCTACCGCGCCGGCTTGCTCTACGGGATTGCCCAGGGTATGGATTGGGGGACCATTGGGCGGCTTGCTTCGTTGATGGGAGCGATTAAAATTGCACGGCGTGGCGGCCAGAACCACAGCGCAAACCGCGCGGAGATCGGGGTGTTGTACCGACGGCATTTCGGGACGAATATCTGGTAGATTCAGGAGGCTCGAATGAAAAACTTGTCTTTGTTGATTGCCTTGCTCGCAACCGGCATGCTGTTGGGCGGCTGTGCGCAAAGCCTCTCCGGCAGCGCTTATTCGCGCGGCCAGGCGCGTCAGGAGCAAAACGTCAGAAACGGCACGGTGGAAAGCGTGCGCCCAGTGAGGATCGAGGGCACCAAGACTCCGATCGGCACGGTGGCGGGCGGCGCAGTCGGCGGCGTCGCCGGTAGCACGGTGGGCAGCGGCAAAGGCAGCGCGGTGGCGGCGATAATCGGCGCCGTGGCGGGCGGGATCGTGGGCTCCGCGGCCGAAGAAGCGGTCACGCGCAAGGACGGTTTGGAAATCGTCGTGAAACTGGACAGTGGCAACACCGTCGCCATCACCCAGGAAGCGGATGAACAATTCAGGCCCGGCGAGCGCGTACGCATCATTGCCGGCGGCGGCGTCTCTCGAGTCGCGCACTAGTAATAAATCCTATCCGAGGGCGCTTGGGCAACGCGTCCGGCCTGGTTGTCCGGTTTGCCTGATAGAATCAAAAGATAAGCAGCCCAACCGGCATCTTCACCCGCTGCCACCGCTTGGCGCGGCTTATTGCGCATTTCCTCTACGCCGTGTGGCTTGCGGTTTTCTTTTCCAGTTTCAGCAAGGCACGGCAAGCGCAAACGCTCAAGCGCTGGTCGTTAAAGCTTTTCGACATCCTGAATATCCGGCTTGCAATCCGGGGTAATCCGCCTGAAATCCTGCCGCGCGACTCCATGCTGGTCGCCAACCATATTTCCTGGCTGGATATTTACCTGCTCTATATCCAGTATCCGGCGCGTTTCGTCGCCAAGGCGGAAGTGCGTACCTGGCCGTTGATAGGATGGCTGTGCGAAAAGGCCGGTACTTTGTTTATCGAGCGCGCGAAGCGCCGCGATACCGCGCGCATCAATCAGAATATCAGCCAGGCGCTCATCAACGGCGATTGCATCGCGGTTTTTCCCGAGAGCACGACCACTGACGGTACTTACCTGCGCGCTTTTCATTCTTCACTGCTCGAGCCCGCGGTGCTGGCGCAGGCGAGGGTGTATCCGGTGGCGATACTTTTGTGAATCGGGACGGTGTGATCAACACCGAGGCGGCGTATGTGGACGATATGAGTTTGTTGGGTTCACTGCTGAAAATTCTGGCGCAGCGCGAGATGGGTGCGGAACTGATATTCGCCGGACCGATTGCGGCGGAAGGGAAAAACCGCAGGGAGCTCGCGCGCGCCGCGGAAGCGGCTATTGCCAGCCAGTTGGGGCTTGCTGTTCGTCACAGGAAGCCTGGAATACCCGGCGGTTTTCCAGACACACAGCAGTCAGATTTCCTCCCCACAAGCAGCCCGTGTCCAGCGCCACAAGATTCTCGCGTAGAACAAGACCCAGCGCTGACCAGTGCCCGCAAATAATTACGGTGTCCCGGCTCGCGCGTCCAGGCACGTCGTACCACGGTATGAATCCAGGCGGCGCGTTTTCGGGTTTTCCATTGTGCGCAAATTCCATCACGCCGTCCTGAGTGCACACGCGCAGCCGGGTCATGGCGTTGATGATGACGCGCAGTCTATTCATCCCGCTTAAATCATCGCGCCATTGTGCGGGTTGATTTCCATACATGCGCGCCGCCAGTTCGCGATAATTTTCTCCACGCAATGCTTCTTCGACTTCGTGCGCCAGGGAGAGCGCCTTTCCCACTGACCACGAAGGCAACAGGCCGGCATGCACCATGGCGTAGCCGTTTTCCGCATGCATCATGCGCTGGCGCCTGAGCCAATCCAGCAATTCTTCGCGGTCGGACGCATCCAGCACGCCTTGTAAAGTGTCGTTCTTGTGGGTCTTGGCGCGGTCTTCGGCGACCATCAGCAAATGCAGATCATGATTGCCAAGCACCGTGATCGCGCGTTCGTCCAGGCTTTTCACGAAACGCAGCGTTGCCAGCGAATCCGGGCCGCGGTTCACCAGATCGCCGACAAACCACAGCCGGTCGCAGGATTCGTCAAAATGAATTTTGTCTAGCAGCCGCTGCAAGGCGCTGAAGCAGCCCTGGATGTCACCGATTGCGTAAGTTGCCATTAGGTAGAAGTCAGGCTGGAAAGGTTGAGAACAAAGATAATATCCAAACCGGAAAATGACAAAGACAATACGCCCGCGGAAGCGGGCTTATTGTGTCGGAGGCTAACCATTCGCGAAGCGCATGGTTATGCCGAAGCAAAAAAGGCGCAGATTGAATTCTGCGCCTGTCTTATATGCACGTGGATTTATTTTGACTGGCTGACCATGTAATCCACTGCGGCTTTGACTTCGGCATCGGCCAATGCGGCGTTGCCGCCTTTGGCGGGCATGATGTTTTTCCCGTTGAGCGCGCTACGGTAAAGATTGTCAATTCCGGTCTTAATGCGCGGGGCCCAGGCCGCTTTGTCGCCAAACTTCGGCGCATTCGTCACGCCCGGCACATGGCATACGGCGCAGTTGGCTTCAAACACCGCCTTGCCGTTGACAGCAACAATATTAGCTGCGACCGGTGCGGGCTGCACAGGGACGGGCTCGTTGAATCTTACCGCGGATTGATTTGCGGCTCCAACGACAGTGTCCGCCACTACGACTTCACCAACCGGCTTCAAGCGTTTGGCCACTGCTTCCGGCGACATCGCCGGATCGTTTTTGCTCACGTCGCCGAAACTGCCCACCACCAGTTGCGAAATAAAAATGAAGGTAAAGACGGGAACCAGAAAAGCGGCCAGAACCACCGCAATCAATTGTTTGGGCGTCTGGATGGGCGAGGTATGCTCGTCGCTCATGGAAAATCCCTGCCTGAAAAAGCCGTAATTATAGCGGGAATCGTGCGGCAGTCATAGACGCTTGCAAGGGAAAACGCTAAACTGTAAGCGTTTAAAACACCAATCAATACGCGCCCTTAGCTCAGTGGATAGAGTGTTGGCCTCCGAAGCCAAAGGTCACTGGTTCGAATCCAGTAGGGCGCGCCAATCGTTCAACAACTTAGTCGTTACGCTGCACCTTTTTGCTTTTCTACTGTAGCCATTTTTGTACCAATCGGCATAATTCTTGCGGCAGCTTTTGCTAAATGCTCAGGTGCCAAGTGAGCGTAACGGCGCACCATCTCTGCAGATTCCCAACCGCCCAGTTCCTGAAGCTCGTAGATCGGTGTTCCAGCTTGCACGTGCCAGCTTGCCCAGGTATGTCGAAGATCATGCCAGCGGAAGTTTTCAATACCGGCTTTGCGCAATGCTTTGTGCCAAAGCTTGGTGTTGACCTGTTTCACCGGCCGGCCGCGATAGGAAAACACACGTTGAGGGTGTTTGCCGATTTGCCGCCGTATCACTTCAACTGCCTCATCGTTCAACGGAACCGCAATCGCTTTTCGCGCTTTCGCCTGGTCAGCGTGCACCCAAGCCACACGGCGCGACATGTCGATCTGCGACCACTCCAAGCCCGTGACATTGGCTTGCCTTAGCCCGGTATTAAGAGCGAAGCGGGCCATGTCCGCTTGGTGCGCCGGCAGAAAACTCAGCAACCGTTCTGCTTCGATGCGAGTAATCCACCTGATTCTGCGCGTCTGTTCCTTGAACAACCGCACCCTGGGCACTCGATCAAGCCATTCCCAATCAAATACCGCTTTTCTGAGAATCGCCCGGATAAGCGCCACACTGCGGTTTGCAGTCGCTTCGCTCGATTCACGTGCTTTGATCTCGCCTATTTTGGCAATGGTTTCGCGCGTGATCGACTCCAGCGACATACCGCCCAAGTGCTTATCGAGCCAACGCAGCCTGCTGATATCAGTTTCATGCGTGGCTTTGTGGCTTGTCTCCTGCAGCCATTTCACTACTGCATCGTTCCAACTGTGGCTCGGCCTTGCACCGAGCCTCTGTTGAACCCACAGGGACGCCTTCAGCTTGTCGTGATACTCCTGGGCCTTCAGTTTGTCTTCAGTCCCAGTACTTTGCTGTATGCGCTGTCCGTTGTGGGTAAATCTAACCCACCAGTGCGGTGAGCCTTTGCGTTTGTAGAGTGACATTTATGAACCTCCTTATGTTCACCCTGCAACGCCCGCTGTCGATATTTTGAGCGTAGGTATTGCACCAGGTCAACATCAAGAAAAACCCAGCACTTGCCAACCTTGGCTCCCGGAATCTCACCCGCGCGCGCCTTCTCTTGCAGGGTAACGGGGTGGATGTGCAGGAACTTCGCGGCTTCCTTGAGGGTGAGCGTATTCATGGCTACCAGACGCGCAGGACCGAGTCCGCCATTGCTTCGGCGGGCACGTTAAAACACAGTTGGAAGGCATCGGGCCGTTCGATAACCGAACGTTTGCCCGATACCTCTGCCTTGCGGCAGGAACGCATGGTCAACTCTCCCGCGGCAGGGAGAGGGGCAAGCGTGTAAATGGAGATTTACTTGCGTACCGCTCCCAGCCGCAACAATGACTGAAATAGAGTGGTACGCGCCCCGTTGCCTGGTCTTGGGAGACACAATCTCCCGCAACCGATTGGCCGGGCTCTGTTCTTGTCATCAAGAGTTAGCACCGGTCAACCATCGGATCAGGCGATCCGTAGCCTTAGAGGTAGGACCTCATGCTTGAATACACTTGCTCATCAAGCGCCGCGGCTTTCCTCGGGGGATTAAATCATAGGGATCTTCCCGCCGCGTGACTCGGCTGAACTATCACATAGTTGATTCAGCGAGCTGATAACAGGCTACCTGACTGCACAAGGACCTGTCAAGAATAGGGAAGATGCGGTGAAATGGAGAATTGCCGTTGTTCACTTCCAGTTCATGTGCTGATGCTGCGCACCTAGTTGCAGGAATATCTCCCTATGCACTAATAACGAGGGATCTGTTCGCAAAAAACCGACTATTTAACTTCGTTTTTTCTACATTTCCCGTACATTTCCCGTACATTTCCCCTACAGCTCGATCTACTGGCTGCGTTTCCAGTGATTTCAGCGGCATAGTTGCAATATCCAATAAATCTAGTGCCGATATAAACCGCATAAAAGTGCCCGTGTTGGCGTACCGTAAGCCTACTAAAAGGGTACAAGCGTTCTACAAAACGCCTACAAACTACCTACAAAACACCAACGAATCCCCAACCAATCATTGATGAAAGTACATTGCGAACCACTTAAAAACTGGCACCATCACTGGAAGCGCGTCAACCCTCGAGGTGCTGAACGTTCGTACCATTTTTTGAAAGAGTGCAACTCATATCAATGAGCTGTTCCCGAACCTTGATCCAATGCGGATTAGAATTTTTCGGCGTTGTTTAACTTTACTGAGATAAGCTCGCCCGCGCCAGTAAAGCGAATTCGGCCGGCGCCCGCCGTTGGCTGAAAGCAGACATAGGCGAACGCCCGCTTTCGGCCAGAAGCGGTCGTTCGCCAGCGCTTCATAAATTGAACCCTACTACGTTCAACCTGGTACAGAAAAGGCCGGTCAGCTCAGCATTTTTTGCGAACGCTAAATGCTGGAAGTAAAATTTTAATCGCTTTAAAAATAATTCGTCTCTGACTCCTAGAGTGTTATTTTCCGGCCGCAGGATAGGCCCGCCGCGGCCCGGCATGGAAATCGGATTTCCGAATCATGCCGTTCACGCCTTTGACCTTATCAACCACCTGGGTTACTTCAAAGTCCACTGCGGCGCTTGTATAGGCTAATGCCGCAGCACGATCCATCCCGATCTTCTGGCTCAGAAACTGAATCGTCTGGCGCGTCGCATCTTTCATTGCTTCATTCAGGTCGGCGTTGAGCCCGATGGGAATCCAGTATTTCGAGTTTTCCGCAAACGGATTCTTCATCGGCGCCTGCATCGGCAGAGCGGGGTCGCCTGCGTGCAGCACGGTGAGCCGAAATGTTGAGCGCAACGAGCCTTCCACAGCAGTAAGCGCCACTTCGCCGTCGCCCTGCACAAAGTGCGGATCACCGGCGTAGAACAGTGCGCCGTCAACCTGAATCGGGATGTAGAGCGTCGCGCCGATGGTGAGTTCATTCAAGTCCATGTTTCCGGCGTATTCGCCCGGTGGAACCGAATGTGGCTTCTCCCTGGTGTTGACCGCTACACCGAAGAGACCGTTGAACGGCTGCAGCGGAAAGCGTGCTGTAACGCCGCCTTCGTCTTTGATTACCGCGTACCATTTGCCGTCTGTCTGCTGGATAGGCACGAAAACAGAAACGTTGTGGTAAAGGTCTGGATGTGCCGCATCCGCGCCGTCTTCAGGCCCTATGTTTTCCGGGAATTCGCCCGGCAAGGCGCCCTTGCCATGGCGGTTGGAGATGACACCGTAAGGAACACGGAATTGTTGCGACAGAATCTCAACCTTGAGCACATCGCCTGTTTTCGCGCCTTCAATTTCGACCGGCCCGGTCACGATGTGCGGACCGTCCTTGGCGAAATCGTGTTCGACGCTTGACGCTGCAATCGTCTTGGCGTCATTCAGCACCTGTCCAGGTTTGATGCCGAACTGGCCGAAATATCTGACCGGGTCCTTGCCTTGATCTTCGAGAATCCCTTCGTGCGAAACGGTATCAAACGTGACCACGCTTCCCGACGGTACCGTGAGCACGGGCTTAGCTTCGGCGTTCGGCAGACTTCCCCAACGTACCGTTTCAGGAGTTGACGGGACGTAATATCCACCCCACGGCAGGACACCCTTTTTCACCGCCATAGGCTTGTCGCCAAGCGGTTGCAGGATCTTGAAATCCGCGGCCTGTGCGAGCGTGACCGCGCAGGCGAACGTCGCCACAGCAACCATTGGCGCCTGCTTAATTGCGAATGAAACCGATGATATAGTCATTTCGGGAGCCTCCTTAGAGAATGATTTGATGGCGCACGCGGAAGCGGCGCGAAAAATTAGCATAGCACAACAAGAAAGATTAGAGGCACCTGAGGCGTGAGTGAGCTGGTTGAGTATTTGTGCCAAGTGGATAGATACGATGTGCCCAGCTTTGCACCTAGATGGCTCCCCGTAGAGGGCAAATCTGGGCACTGGATTATGTCGGTTCGAATCCGTCGATGCATGCCAACAGAGATGAAGCTGGGCGCTGGTCAGAGTGCGTCGTGCTGCCTTGATCGGCTCCCCAAACGGGGCAACGGAAACCAGACTCAACATGGACAGTTTTTGTTCATCTCCGCTGCCGGAGTTTGAAGCTCAAGGTCGCCGCGACCCCTCCGCTACTAAAAATGAATCTGTGTAGAACTTTTTAGCTAGACCGCTTGGGAAGCTTACGCCGCCCATTTTGCGGCACCCTCCGAATTTCTTCTGCAGCCTGAACAAGCCGGGAGATAAGTGACCCCTTCTTGGGGAGCACCCCTTTACGCTTCTGCTTGAGCACAATCTGTTTCATCCCCTGCAGCAGCAGTGCCTCTACCAGTTCGCAAATACTCCGATCGTTCTGAGCCGCTAATATTTTTAGGCAATGATGTATGTCCGAACCTATTTTAATGTTCTTCATAGCTTTTTATCTTTCATCAAACAAAAGGGTTCTGGTGCAACAACTTTACAACCCTACGATGGGTTGTGGTTCAAATGCCCATTCGAACACGACAGCTAGTAGTCCTGAACTGACTTTGCACCAGAACCACCGCAGCAAGTATGCCCAAAATAACAATGACGACCACAAGTTCGATCAAGGTAAAGCCTGATTGTCGCTTATGCGTAATCACGGCACTGTCAACTTAACTTTTACGGCTACCACAAATAATGTTCGAAACGGATGCCGAACGTCAAGATATTATAGGCTGTACCCTGATTTTCAACTTAAGTTGACAATACCGCATCGTTGCAAAAAATATAAGAGTGATAAACAGAAAATTTGTAACGTTGTGTAACGTAGTGTGACATGGTGCTTGAAACGGCCGTAAGTGTCTTGACGGGTTTATAAGCCAGGCCGGCCGCTGGATTGAAACGGGCGAATTGATTGTTCCCGTTCAAGACAGTGCCCGGCTGGTCTTGAGCTTCGGGATAAGCTCCGGTGGTAGCCCCTTGGGGATGCCCCATCTCCCTCACCTTGAACGATAAGCCAGTTCCACTAGCATCTGCCAGTGCCCAGTTTTGCCCACAATGGGGAGCCAAGGCGAAACTAGAACGTGGGGAAAACGTGGGGAACTCAGCAAACGTCGGCGAGCGTTGGCGAATGAGGGCGGGCTACGTTACGTTTAAGAGTAGCTACTTATAGCGCCTGTTAATCCGCAGGTCGAGGTTCGAGTCCTTGTCGGGAAGCTGTTCTACGGATTAAAGGGCTGCAGGTGATCGTCGATCAATGGCTCAGGCGCTACAACACCGAGCGACCGCATAGCAGCCTGGGCTACCGACCGCCGGCGCCGCAGGCTCGGGTTCAAAGCCAGCCCGCTTAAACACGCAATCAGGAATTACCTCGATGACGACATTCCATTTGTGGATCAATTTAAAGAAAAAATGATTCGTGCCATTAGGCGCACCAGAACGCTAGCAGCTCGCCGGCAGAATCGCTAGCGTCGCCTCGAGCAAGATCGCTAGCAACTGCTGCGGTCGCTAGCGAGAAGGATCCACTCATGCGGACCACCACCAAAGAAAAACGGCGCCGGCCACGATCAGCCAAAGCGCCGCTTTAAAGAGCTGGCGATTGAGGAGGACGCGCCAGCGGTTACCTTGGAGATTGCCCTCACAACCTCGCCCTGTCAATGACAAAGATCACAACTTCGCCTCGTCAACCAGGCGATCCAGGATCGCCGAGAGCGGTGGCAACAAACCGAAAAGGGTTCTGATGCAAAGTTGATTCGGGTCCACCATCCATTGTGATTTAGGGAACCTTTCAACCACTAGCCGTCGTAGGGTTGTGAAGTTGTTGCACCAGAACCGTTTTGAGCTCCACCGTGAGATCCATCTTTGTGCCGCAGTAATCAAAGCAAGCGTACCCGACCTCTTGCGCCGCGCCCTGCCGTGCACACTTGGCTGGATCGCTCTGCAGTTTCACATTTTTTCAGTTTTGTGGCGTGCGAGATGCTCCCAACGGGTCGAGAAAATTCACGAGCGTAATTCCACGGGCATCGAGACGCTGGCGTAGCGCTGGAGACGTCAATGCTGCAAGCTCGGCCGCTCGCTCAGAGGTGTATCCGTCCACTGCCGCTACTTCCTCATCAACGTAGCCCGGATGGACCATGAGTTCGCTCGTGCCTATCGGAAGGCGGTCAATCAGCACGTTGAGCTCGGAGGCGAAATCTTTTTCCCCCTGAAGCGAGATTCCATAGAAGTGGTCGATGCCGCTGGAGGCACGATCCCCACCGTGCATGCGCCAAGCCGCCGCGAGAGCAGCCTTTTTCACCGTAGCGCGCCAGTTCCCGGGATTGAATGGAAGCGGCTCGAGCGGCCGCCGGATAAATCTGATCCGATTTTCGCGAGCTATCCGCGCAACAACGGATGCAAGTTGCGGAAGCGCATGCGAGTGCCGATGGCTATCAACGTGCGTAACATTGATGTGAATCGCAGTGAGCCTTTCCAGCTGTGCGGTGCACTCACGGGCAACATCAGCGGGATCAATCCGGCCCGTGAGGGCGCGCATTGTAAGCTGGGCGATAGAAAGAAACTCGCTGGTGTGCGCGTCCAATAACGTCGGTACCGACGTCAGCGGCTTTCCCACGACAAGATTCAGATGCAAGCCGAAGCTGAGTCGGGAATCCGCGCTGCGCGCCAGGCTCGCGGTGTCCTTCCATCCCGGCATATTCACTATCACCGACGTGGAGGTAACAATTCCATTCTCGGCAGCGAAGACAATACCCCGACTTACGCCCTCGGATAGTCCAAAATCGTCGGCATTGATGATCAGCCTTTTGTCAGGAATAGTCACCCCGCCAGCCTTTGAAACGCACTTTGGCGAGGTCGGCAATCATCCCCGCGCCGTCGCGCAGGAGCCTCACCGTGCTGGGCTCGTTGTCATAATGGAATTCCACCGGAGTCTGGATGATCCGGAGGTTGTGAGCGCGCGCAATGAGCAGGCACTCAAGATCGAAGCCGAATCGTGTAATCGTAAGCCGGGAAAAAACGATGCTTGCCGCGGCGCTCGAAAAACCCTTGAGTCCCGCCTGCGTATCGTGAATGCCGGGCAATAGGAGCACCTGCGCGATCCTGTTGTACAGCCGGCTCATGAGATGGCGGGTGTAGAGATAATGAAAATGACCGGGACTCATCACGTATCGTGACTCCGGTAGAGTGCGGCACGCAATGGCCAGATCCCAGCCAAATTCGAGCTCGCGCATGATCCTGGATATTTCGCTTGGTGGATACGCGAGATCAGCATCGATGAACACCCGGTACTTTCCCGTCGCCGCCAGCATGCCCCGCGCGACGCTGCTGCCTTTTCCACGGTTGGTCGCGTTTCGGAGAACAATGATTTTTGGTTCGCTCTCGCCGAGGCCGGAAAGCAATCCTGCCGCCACTACATTGCTTCCGTCGTCGACTACGACGATCTCGGAACGAAAATCCTGGGTCCGAGCCCACTCAGCTACGGCGTGAATTGTCGCATGTATGCGTTCTCCGCCATTCCACGCGGGAATTACCACCGATAGATAGACGTCGTTCTCACGCATCGTTCGATCATCTTCGCACAAGTGATAGGAAAATCTAATGATGTTATTCGTCTAATTTGTTGTTCTAACGGCCCGCCCTCACTCGCCTGAACACGCCAACGCGCGCCAATTCCCCACGTTTTCCCCACGTTCTAGTTTCGCCTTGGCTCCCAGATCGAGGCTCGAACCAAAGCCCCGGATTAGCAGCCAGAGGGAATGACCGGTTTGGATCGCTTACCTCCAAGTTGCGAATCGGCCAAAAGCGGACACTGGCGAGAGGCCATATCAATTGTGAAATTGTTGCACCAGAACCAACAAAAGAGCGAGATTCATCTGAGACCGATGATAACAGAAATAAGGGTTTAATCTTAGTGGTCGTAACTTGACAGGGGTAAGTTTCGCGACTCAATTATGGGTCGAATCGGACGGAAAACGGCACTTTGGTACTTTTAGATACTTTTCTCATTTTATCTTTATGAATTGTAAGAATCATTAAGTACAGTAAAATGGCACGCCTTGTGCTTTCACATAAAGCTTGCAACAAATTTTTATTACCATTACTGTTCAATTTGGAGGGTTTATGAAACACCTGCAAAAAGGCTTTACCTTGATTGAGCTGATGATCGTGGTAGCGATCATTGGTATTTTGGCGGCGGTGGCGATTCCAGCCTACCAGGATTATACCGCGCGTGCCCAGGTCGCTGAAGCGGTGGAACTG
>DASZZH010000014.1 GCA_035543335.1 Burkholderiales bacterium | reverse complement strand
CCGTTTTTGCGTTCTTGGCTAACCCATGTCGGTACAGAACACAATCAAAACACTACATCTTGCTATAATCTGTTGCGAGCTTGACTCCCCGACTGAGGCTCGAACGGAGGGATCGCAGCCAGCGAACGTCCCTTATGGCCGGTTGCCGCCATCTCTGGAATAAAAGTGTGTATGAGAAGACGTGGCGGGTGCGCCATCACGCGAGCGGCACGGCAAATTCCCAGAAGTGCCCAGTTTTGCCCTGGTTGGGGAGCCGATCAGGGCTCGAACTGTGCCTAGTTCTAAACTGATTTTCTTGGCGTGCTGCGCATTTCTTCAACTGGTTCAGGAGAGGCCTAGCGGTTTAGCTTTTAATTCCCAGCATTTCCGCCGCGTGCTTGCGCAGTGATGCTATAATCTTTGCCGAAATTTGTAATCAGGTTATTAGAGCTTACCTATTCATAGTCTCACGTCACATATCTGGCGGCCGAGATTGATAGCTTAAACTGGGGAGTGGCCGAGCGGTCAAAGGCGCCTGCCTCTGAAGCAGGTTTATCGGGGGTTCGAATCCCTCCTCCCCTACCAGTTACCCTGCCGTGAACAAATTCCAGTGCCCAGTTTTCCCTGCTCGGGGAACCGATCAATGCAGAGCACAGCAAAGGTCGTGTGTGCATAATTGTGCCTAATCGTGTGCAAACGCCCTGGCGCCTTGCCTGCGCATATTCGCTAGCGGTGGTTTAGAGGGTGCTGTAAGCTGGTTTCGCCGCGGCAAGGCACAACCTAGGCTCAGGGGGATTAATGCCACACAGCTGTTTCACTCTCACTCAGTGAGAATAAGCACTGACTTCAAGGAGAAAGACCATGGCTACTTTTATCAGCCTTTTTAGCTATACCGATCAGGGTATCCGCAACATAAAGGAATCGCCAAAACGGACGGATGCCTTCAAAGCAATGGCGAAGAAACTCGGTGTTACGGTCAAAGAGATCTACTGGACCCTTGGCCATTATGACCTGGTCGTCGTTCTGGACGGCGATGATGAGGCGGTCACATCCGCACTGCTGAAGGTTGGCTCGCTTGGGAATGTGCGAAGCGAGACATTGCGTGCATTCTCTGCGGCGGAGATGGGCCAAATCTTTGGCAACATTTCATAGAGTACGCCACAGCATAACAAACCGACGGAGGCGACCGGGTTAACTGCTCCGCAATTCCCTGGCGCTTCATCGGCGCCGTTCGCCTCGTTCGAGCTTTACCAATCAGTGCCCAGATTTGCCCTGGTTGGGGAGACGGCAGTAATGTCATCGCTGCGTGCTTGACGTAACCTTTGTATCCCTTTGTTAGCTTTTCCTAAGCCTCTGCAGCACTAGATTTTGATATGGCGGGCACCGCCTACCCGCACGGCAGCCGAGCTCATTGGTGTTAACCGTATAATACAGCCACAGGCTGTTCTGGCCGCCTGCGGCTCGGGGCGTTACCAAAGGCTCTCCAGGTAATGCCCGAGGTTGTCGATGTCGGCGTCGTTGAGCGTCTTGGAGACGCTCGTCATGTTACCGGCATCGTTGGTGCGCTTGCCGGTCTTGAAGTCCTTGAGCTGCTTCACCACGTAGTCGTAATGCTGCCCGGCAACGCGCGGAATCTCATTCTGGCCCATGAAGCCGCCGAGATGACACATGGTGCAGAGCGTTTCGGCGGCCTTCGCCTTGCCCTTCTCGACCTTCGCGGGATCGGGCTTGAACAACGTCGGCAGCACCTTCTGCGCGGTGAAGAATGCGGAGAGATCGAGCATGTCCTCGCGCGACAAGTTGGCCGCGAAGGGGGTCATCTGCGGATCGGTCCTGCGGCCCTCCTTGAAATCCTTGAGCTGGAGAAAAATGTAGCGCGCGGTCTGTCCGGCGAGGATCGGGAAGGTCGGCTGAGTCGAATTGCCGTTGGGTCCGTGGCAGGCGACGCAGGTAGCGGCCTTTTTGCGCCCCCCTTCGATGTCCTGCGCTGGCGCGTCGAGGCTGAAAACCACGGAGAACGCGGCCGCAACGAGAATGACGACGTTACGCTGCACCAGGCTGGCTCCTTATAAAAAAAGAGACCGCCCCGCGGGCGGCCTCCCCTAGTAACAAACTCGGTTATAGCCCAAACACGAACACGCTGTTGCCGCGCTTGAAGTCGATTTGCGTGTTGCCGCCGCAACCCATCGCGACGTACTGCTTGCCGTTCACGGTGTAGGACACCGGCATTGCATTGGCGCCGGCGCCGCACTGGAATTGCCACAGCAGCTTCCCGGAGGTCGCGTCGAGCGCCTTGAACAGGCCGTTGCCCTCGCCGAAGAACACGAGATTACCGGCCGTGGTCAGCGCTCCGCCCATCAGCGGCTGCTTGGTGTCGTACTTCCACGCCATCTTGCCGGTGTCGACGCTCACCGCCGCGAGACGGCCCCACTGCTTCTCGCTCGGAATCACCTTGAACGCGCCGCCGAGCCACAGTTTACCGCCCGGATACTGGGCGGCCTCGACATGGTAGGTCATCGGCTGGTGCAGGTTGAGCGCGTACGCAAGGCGCGTCTTGGGGTTGAACGCCATCGGCGACCACTCCACGCCGCCGTTCGCGCCCGGCAGCATACGCGCACCCTGCGCGGTCGGCAGCACCCACATGTTCTCCTGCGGAATCATCGCCTCGGAGAAGCGGATCAGCCGCCCCGTCGAGCGATCGTGCACGTAGATGTGGCCGCTTTTACCGCCATGGATGACGGCCGGAACCATCTTGCCGTTCTTGTCCTTGGCGTCGACCAGGATCGCCGGGCTCACCGCGTCGAGGTCCCACACGTCGTGCGCAATGTACTGGAAGTGCCACTTGTACGCGCCCGTGTCCAGATTCACCGCGACGATCGAGTCGGTGTACAGGTTGTCGCCCGGGCGCACGGCGCCGTAAAGGTCAGGCGAGGGGTTGCCGGCCACGAAGAAGATGGTGCGGGTCTTGAGGTCGACCGCCGGATTCATCCACACGCCGCCGCCCAGGGTCTGGTAGAACGAACTGTCCTTGGCGAGCTGCGCCTTCTCAGCCGCGATATCGCGATGCATGTTGCGCCCGGTGGCGTCGTTCGGCGCCCATACGCCTTCATGCCCCTTCTCCGGGATGGTGTAGAAGGTCCAGATCAGCTTGCCGCTGTCGGCGTCGAACGCCTTTACGAAACCGCGGATGCCGTACTCGCCGCCGTTGGTGCCGATCAGCACCTTGTTGTCAACGACCGTCGGCGCCATCGTCTCGCTGTAACCCTTTTCGGGATCGGCGATCTGGGTCTCCCACAGCACTTTGCCGCTCTTTGCGTCGAGCGCGAGGAGCTTCGCATCGAGCGTACCCATGAATACCTTGCCGCCGGAGATCGCCACGCCGCGGTTGTTCGGGCCGCAGCAGAACGTCGTTACCGGCCCCATCTTGTGCTTGTAGTGCCAGAACTCTTTGCCGGTCACCGCATCGAGCGCGTAGACGTGATTGTACGAAGTGGTGATGAACATGACGCCGTCAATCACGATCGGCGCGACCTCCATCGATTCGACGACCTCGGTCTGAAACGCAAACACCGGCCTCAGCTTGTCGACGTTCTTCGAGTTGATCTGCGCGCCGGGGTAGAAGCGCGTCTGGTCGTAGTTGCCGTGGGTGTGGAGCCAGTTCGCCCCCTGCTTTCCGGCGCTGTTCAGCATGCCCTGGGAAACCGAAACCTTCTTCGGCACCCCGGCGCCAGTCGTTCCACCCTTCTGCATTTCCTGAGCGAGCGCCAGTGAAGTCGCAGTGCCCAGCGCCACGAGCAGAGCGCTGCTAATAAGAAATCCGGTGAAAACCTTCTTGTTCGATTTCATGATTGTCTCCTTTGATTGAGGGCGATGCGGGCGGAAAAACGGGCCCAACACAAAAAACCCGAATCGATGCGGAGTCTCGGAGTCTTTCGCTGGTCCCCCCTTTTAGTAATAATATATGGGCTTCGGATTCGGCGCAACTTCAAGTGCGCTGCGACAACAAATCAGCGAAACATGAGCTTGAGCGGCCTTAGCAAGACCCTTTTAATGGCGGTGCTCCTCGCCGCCTCGTCGCTGGCATTGGCGCAGCGCAACATAAATTTCGATCTGCTCGGCGCCGCGCGCGGCGGGAACGAAGCCTCTGTTCAGGCGCTGCTCGACCAGGGAGCGAATCCGAACTCGCGCAATCGGCTTGGCGACACCCCCCTTAACATCGCAGCCAAGAACGGTAAGGCTGGCCTGGCCCGGTTGATGATCGAGCGCGGGGCCAATGTGAACCTGCAGAATCTTTCCGGCGTCTCGCCGCTTATGAGTGCGGCGTTCTACGGTCACACGGAGATCGTCCGCATGCTGCTCGCCGCCAAGGCGAACCCTGCGCTCACCGATCGAGTAAAGAAGACCGCTGCGGTCTATGCCGCGGGTAATGGCCGTACCGACTGCCTTGTCGAGCTGCTGGTCGCTGGGGCCGACATCAACGCCCGTTATGACAACGACCTGACCGCGCTCATGTGGGCAGCCGCCTACGGGCACGCCGACACGACGAGGATGCTCTTGGCGCGCGGCGCCGACATGAATCTGCGCGACAATCGCGGCAAGAGCGCCCTCGCGATGGCAAGTGAAGGCAGCCACCGCGACGTCGTCGAGATGCTTCGCGCTGCCGGCGCGAAAGAATAGACCCGACATTTCTCGTGCGGCGCTGAACAGGCTCGACCCTGTTGTTGAGGACTCTATGCGTAATTTCAGCTACGCTCTCGCCTTACTCTCCCTCGCGTTGCGCCAGACCTTACTTGCGACGCCGTTCGCCTACGTTCCCAACGAGAGCTCGGGCGCGATCTCGATCATCAATACCGCGACTGACGTAGGTCGTCGGCGAAGTGCCCGCCAGCAAAAAACCCGCGGCACCGCGGTGAGCGCGGACGACCGTTCGCTCTACGTGAGCGATTAGCCGAACAACCGGCTGGTGGTGTCCTTGAGCGGGTATTGTCAAGTTAAGGGCGGATGACAAAAAAGCTATCAGGAATGTGGGATAGCCCTTTCCAATTATTCTCGGTTCACAAGACCAAAGTGGGGATCAAGACTCACCATTGCCCGTCATGCACGACTCTACATAGGTAAATCATGAATTCCCTTTTGTTAACTTGACAATACCCTTCTAACATTGCGGTCGAGAGGGACGTTCACAAGCGGGCTTCGCCCCTTTGCTCCGCACCCTAACAGGGTGTTGAAAAACTCCCCGGGGCCGCGGCGTCGGCTTTCCGGGATGGGATGCGCGAAGCGAGCCGCGTCGAATAGCCGTTGCCTATTCGCAAGGCGAGCGACAAAGCAGACCGCCCGGAAAGCCACGCCCCAGCCGGGTTTGCACGAAAAATGCCCAT
>DASZZH010000013.1 GCA_035543335.1 Burkholderiales bacterium | reverse complement strand
CCGTTTTTGCGTTCTTGGCTAACCCATGTCGGTACAGAACACAATCAAAACACTACATCTTGCTATAATCTGTTGCGAGCTTGACTCCCCGACTGAGGCTCGAACGGAGGGATCGCAGCCAGCGAACGTCCCTTATGGCCGTTTCGCAACCTGGCGGTAAGCGACCCGAAGCGGACATTCAAGGTTTGAATTCAACGGACGGCAAAAGCAAAGCTTTTGACGGTCCGCTGCAATGCTATACTAACCGCCGTCTCTCACGGGTGACATCTCAACGCGAAATCGCAGTCCTTCCCCGTTACCAATATTACGCAGCGAAATCTTGAATGCGTACTTATCGGCGATGCCCTTCACGATCGATAGTCCAAGTCCACTACCATTCCCTGCCGACCCGGAAAGGCGATAAAAGGGATCGAAGATTTGTCCAAGCTCCTCCTCCGGAATGCCCGGGCCCGTATCTTCGACTTCGACCACAACCTGGCCGCTCTCAGCGAAAAGGCGCAAGTTCACTTTTCCGCCAGCCGGCGTGTAACGCACCGCGTTGTCGACCACGTTTCGCAGCAGGGTGTACAAAGCGAACTCGTCGCCTTCCATTTGTAGCGTCTCGGCGCGCTCCATGCCGAGATCGACCCCGATCCCCTCTGCCAGCGGAAACATCTCCTCGAATACGCGCCGCACCACCGAATCGAGGGACACGGGCTTGATCTCCACCGGAAACGCTGCGGTTTGCCGGGCCAGACTCAGCAATTGCTCCACCAGCTGGCGCACGCGCTCCAGTCCCTGTTTCAACGGCGCAAGCCGGCGGGGGACCTCGGCAAGCGAATCCGCATGTTCGAGATTCTGGGCCTGCAGCGACAGCGCCGTGAGCGGCGTGCGCAACTCATGCGCGGCATCGGCAATAAAACGGCGCTGCTGGTCGATCGACCGGTCCAGCCGCGCGAGCAGCCGATTGATGGCGGCGACGAAGGGATGGATCTCTTTGAGCACCGTGGCTTCCGGCAGCGGAGAAAGATTGTCTTCGCTGCGCTTGTCCAGCATTTTCGCGAGCTGCACGACCTGCGAAAGGTTGGAACGGACAACGACGCGAATCACGATCAGGAGCAGAGGGATCAACCCGATCATCGGGAGCAACGTGCGTAATGCGCTATCCAATGCGGCCTCGTCGCGTACGCCGGTGCTCTGGGCGGCAGCAACGCGGACTTCCGGACTGCGGGAGATGACAAACACGCGCCACGTTTTATCTCTAGAGTACAGCGTGTGCATGCCGTCGGCGACCGCGGACGACACGTAGGGCGCGGAATCGTCCGCGCGCGGCGGGCCGCCGACCTGGACGATGCGCACTTGCGAATCCGGATCACTGTCTGTGGCGTCCTCCGGTGCAATCGGCGCCGGCGACAGGCGCTCATTCAGGGCCAAACGGGCGATCTGACGCAACTGTTCATCCTGCAGTTCGTGCGCCTCGTCAAACGCAAGCCAGAACGACAGCGCTGCAGCCAGCGTTCCGGCAGCAAGGACGAATAGCGACAGCCACAAAGACAGCCGCGCCTGCAGCGACGTGGTCACTCCTTGGGCGGCACGGTCCATCCCACCCCCCGCACGTTCTTGATCACCGAGGCCCCCAGTTTCTTGCGTACACCGTGTATCAGGAATTCGACCGCGTTGCTCTCGACTTCCTCATTCCAGCCGTAAATACGCTCCTCCAACTCTGACTTGGAGAGTATGGCGCCCGGACGCATCAGCAGGGATTGAAGCAGGGCAAATTCGCGCGCGGTCAGAACGCAAGAAGCCGTGCGATAGCGGGCCTCACGCGTCACCGGATCGAGTGCAAGCGTACCATTCGTGAGCAGCGAAGTTGCCTGCCCGCCGCGCCGGCGCATTACCGCCCGCATTCTTGCCAGCAACTCAGGAACGTCAAACGGTTTGACGATGTAATCATCGGCACCCAGATCCAGACCAGCGACTCGATCCTCCAGTGCATCACGGGCGGTGACGATGATGACGGGTATCTTTACGCCCTTGCCCCGCGCCTGCCGCAGCAGCTCCAGGCCGTCGCGTCGCGGCAATCCGAGGTCCAGCAGGATCAGTTCGTGTTCACGCGCTTCGAGCGCGAGCAGCGCGGTCTGGCCGTCCCTGACCCAATCCACTGCATATGCGGCGTCTCCCAGCGCCTGGGAAACCGCTTCGCCGATCATCCTGTCATCTTCCACCAGCAATACGCGCATCGCTCAGTTCCGTTCCTCTTGCCTGCCCCGCAGCAAGGAGTTATACGGTACCGCTCGCGGGACCCGCATTACATGATATTCGGGAAACCGGAAGATGGCGACTTAGGCAGCGAGGCTGACGATCCGCGAGGCCTTGTTCGCCCTCAAGCCGCAATCACGGCGTATTTTGGGCGCATGGCGAGCCACAGGCGCGGCGCGACGAAGATCGAGGAGAATGCGCCCCACACTAGGCCGAGGAAAATCGCGAGCGAGAACATCTGCAGCGGCTCTGCCCCGAAGAAGTAGAGCGAGGCCGCGCCTGCCAGCACCGTCAGCACGGTGAATAGGGAGCGGCGCATCACTTGCCGGATGCTGCGATTGACGATCTCGGTGTAGTGGGCCGAGGCGTTTTCACGGATGCGGTCGAACACGACCACGGCCTCGTTGAGCGCATAGCCCACCACGATCAGCATGGCTGCGATGAAAGTGATGTCGATCTCGAGGTGAAGCAACGCGAAAACACTTATCACGAACAGTACCGAGTTGATCACGGCCACCGCTGAAGCCGCCGCCATGCGACTATCGAAGCGGTACCAGATAAAAAGCGCTGTGCCGAGAATGGCGAGCAGGACGACCGTCACTGATTTCCTCGCCAGCTCTTTCGCGACCGCCGGATCGGCGGTGTTTTCCGCGTAGGTTATGCCGGGCCCGTAAGCCTCCTTGACCTTGGCGATGATTGCATCGACCTGGCTGCTGTCGAGCACATTGTCGAAGCGCGCGGCGATGGTATTCTGATTCTTGCCGCCGATTGCTACGGTGGCGGGCGACATGCCCGCCGAGGCGATGAGGTCGGTTGCTTCGTCCTGGCCGATCGGCCGATCGATCGTCACGTCGAGCGCCGTGCCCGGCTTGAACTCGATGTCGAGGTTCAACGGGCGTTTGACCAAACTCAAACCCCCGGCGGCGAGGGCTATTAGCGATACGGCAATGCCGTATTTGCTCCAGCGCACGAAGTCGATACCGCCGCGCGCGCCGGCGGTGCTGCGTGCGCCGAACAATCCGGTGTGCTGGTCGTCACCGAAGAACCATCGGACCAGTACGCGCGCGAGCAGCACGTTCGCGACGAAGCTGGCAAGGATTCCGAGGATCGTGGTCAGCGCGAAGCCGCGGATCGGCCCGAGACCGGCAACCAGCAGAATGACGGCGCAGATGAGCACGGTGGCGTTGGCGTCCGCGATGGTGCGAAACGATTTGGTCGCGCCGGCCTTAAGCGCGCGGCCCGCCGTGGCGCCCGCTGCCGCTTCCTCCCGCGCCCGCTCGAAAGCGATGATGTTGGCTCCGGATGAGATGCCGATGGCGAGCACGAAGGCAACGATGGCCGCAAGCGACAAAACCGCATGTAAAGCGACAAACGCGGCGAGCACCAGCCACAGCGACACCATGGTGGCGAATACGGCGATCAATCCCTTGCCGCGATATGCGAAGACGAGAAAGATGAAGACCGCGCCGAGCGCAATCAGAGCTGCGCGCAGCGTGTCGTGCAGATCGCCGGCGCCGAGCACGCCGCCCACGGTTTCCGAATATTTCTCAGTGAGCTTGAGAGGCAACCCGTTTGGGTTTTTCAAATCGACGAACAGGCTGTCACCCGGCGCCACTCCCGTAATCTCCACGCGGATCATGTCTTTGCCGAGGATGTTCACCGCGGGCTCCGCGACGCCAAGCTTGTTGGCCCGCTTCTCCAGGATACTTGCCGCCGCCACCAGCATGTCGTGGTCCACCGCCGCCCCCGGCGCCGGCGGCTCGGCCTGGAATACTATTTCCTGCCCGCCCTTGAATTCGAGGCCGATGCGTGTTTGGGCGATCAGCCGGGGAAAAGTCGCTGTCATAATCGCCGTCAGCAGCATGATCAGCAGCCAGAACTCGTTTCGATTCGACATGGTCGTTCTCCCTCTTCAATAAGCTGGGCGGGGTACCACCGCCGGGTCATTCAGGAAGCGGCCCGCGCGCAATCAGCGGGCCGCGGCAGCGTAACGCGCAGATCAGTCTTGCTTGTCGTGGTCGTCGTCGTGATCGACCTTGTCTTCGGTCGCGCTCAGGATGGTGCCCTTTTGCGGGTCGACCTTTACGTCCATGACTTTCTTGCCTGCGACCACCTCGACGTCATAGATCCACTCGCCTTTGTGACGTTCCACCTCCGCCCTTGATGCTTTCCCACCCGCGTGCTGCTCGGCTGCCGAGACCGCCTGGGAAAGAGAGATCTTTGCATCGTTAATGACGTGTGCATCGTTCTCGGCGTTGGCGGCATATCCCGCGCCGATCGCTCCCAGAGCGAGCGTTGAGGCAATAGAAAGCTTAAGTATACGGTTCATGTTTCATCTCCTTGAGTCAAAGCCGCGGACATCCGCGTGAAGGAGAGACTACGCGCCGATACTTAGCTGATACTTAGCCTGAGGATAAATTAGTGCCTACTAAGAAGCACGGCGATGGGAAGGCAATGCTGTTTACCGTGCCTAAATGTCCGCTTTTGGCCGGTTCCAGTCTTTTAATAGACGCTGTAGAGTCGACTTGGTCAGACACTGTCTGTTAGATCAAGTCTGAGCTATTACAAATAATGCGATAGCCTTTAATGCTGAGCGCCGCTCGCGTTCGGGTAAGCCTTCGACTCACTTCCCTCGACTCCGGTCGCTACGCTCCCTACGCTCGGGACGAACGGAGTGGCAGTCGAAGCATCAGGGTGAACGGGTTGTAAAGACTCGGCGTGATTAGTTGCAGTTGCCACTCATGACGCTGCTGCCGCTTTTAGGATCGAAGAAATAGGAGCAGTTGCCGTCGCTGCCAAGATGTCCGAATGGCGTGGTCCGGCTATTCCCGCTATAGAGGCCCCCTCCTGAGCGCCGTCGAGCCGCAGCGCCCAAATCAAAAATCGCCGGTCTTCCTTCGATTCCTCCGACACCTTGGGCATTCATCCAATACCGGCCTTTGTACACCGGCCCCAACTGCTGCAGGTATCTCACCTCGATCATGGGCAGCTGCCGGCCATTCTGAAAATTATATAAACAATGACTTCACCCCCACCCTACCCTCTCCCGCGAAGGTGAAGGAACCTCACTCCTTATTATTCAGCTATAATTAATTGACGGCTCATCTCATCCGCGTAACAGGGCTCATGCCGGGACGACAGTCATGCTTAGCAGGCAGCAGAGCTTATTTTTGAGCACAGTTGCAATAGTTGGCGGCGTTATGGCCAAACCGTGTGAAACGGCATGGGCCGACACCTCTTTCTCCTTGTACACGGGTTCATCCTTTACCCTCAACAGCGATATTCACGTCCAACAGTCCAGCGTGGGTACCGATGCGACCTTCCATGACGTGAGCTGGGATGCAAAACCTTTCCAGAACCCGCCGTATTACGGCATCCGGCTAAGCCACTTTTTTGAGAGCGCGCCCAGCTGGGGCGCCATGTTGGATTTTACGCACTACAAGATATTCGCTCAAACCGACCAAGTTGTGGCTGTTTCAGGCACTTTCAAAGGCGTGCCGGTCAATGGATCCGCGCCGCTGAATCAGCGCGTGCAAAAGTTCAATATCACCCACGGCGTAAACCTGCTCGCGCTGAACGCGCTGTACCGTTGGACGGTGCAGACCAGCGAAGTCTTTCCCCAGGGGCGCCTGCAACCCTACGTTGGCGGCGGGCTGGTCTACTACATCCTCCACCCGGAAAACACGGTAAACAACAAGAACAATAATGAACGGTATCAGGGCTCGGGTTTTGGCTACCAAGTGCTGGGCGGCGTGTATTATGGCCTTACACGGCGCATCGGATTATTTGCAGAAACGAAGTTTAACAGCGGCGAGGCGCGAGTCGACACTGCAGACCAGGGACAGGCCGAGACACCCCTGCGCACATTTCATCTGTTGGCCGGCATAAGTGTTGGCTTCTGAGCTTTGAGCTGACCAAGAAGATCTGGAAGACGTCGAGTCTCACTGGATCAAAAACACGAGCGATTGCCCTTCCCTTCTTTCGCCGCCTGCGTCATGATATTCAGGCTCGTGTAACTTTGATCACTACGGCTCTTTTAATGATTCAGCGATTACCATGCTCCAACAAGGTTTAACTGCAGCCGCAGTCGGTCACGCCATTCAGCTTGCGGTAGCGCCAGTATTCCTCATTACCGGCATAGGCGCGATGCTGGGCGTGCTCGCCAACAGGTTGGGCAGAATCGTCGATTTTGCCCGTGTTCTTGAATCCAGGTTGTCTGCGAGCGGCGAGAAAGAGCGCGGCGAAATCCATAGACAGCTTGCCGTGTTTTCCAAGCGCGCCCGGCTCATATACACTGCGATCAGCCTGAGCGCAATGTGTGCCCTGCTGATCTGTGCGCTTATAGTGATTCTGTTCCTGGAAGTGTTTCTTGCCGTGGAAGTGCCCAGCGTGATCGGCGTGTTGTTCATCGTTGCCATGCTGTCTTTCATCGCGGCGCTGTATTGCTTTTTGCGCGAAGTCTATATAGCAACGGCTAATTTGAGAATTGGGCCCCACTAGAAAAAAGAATTAAAGTGGTCTCACGCTCCGCCCGAGGCGCGGATTGAGTCGGCTTTCTTGAGCAGCGCTTCCGCCATGCGGATGCTGGCAATATCTATCAGCCTGCCGTCCAGCGACACCGCGCCCTTCCCTTCTTTCGCCGCCTGCGCCATAGCCTCCATGATGCGCCTGGCCTTGGTCACCTCGGCTTCGGAAGGCGTGAAAACCCGATTGGCCAATTCGATTTGCGAAGGATGAATCGCCCATTTGCCTTCGTAACCGAGCACCGCCGCGCGGTTGGCCGCCGCGATAAAGCCATCCGGATCATTGAAATCGCCGAACGGCCCGTCTATCGGACGCAACCCGTAAGCGCGGCACGCCACCATCATGCGCGTCTGCGCCGCGTGCCAAGGATCAGTCCAAAAGTATTGCCGCTTGCCGTCGATGTCCATGTCGGTGAGCACGCCGGAGTCTTTGTTGACCCCGCCGATCACCGTGGTGCGGGCGCGGGTGGAGGCGGCGTAATCCGCCACGCCGAAACTCATGGCTTCCAGCCTTTTGCTCGATTGCGCAATTGCTTCGACGTTGGCCATGCCTAAAGCGGTTTCTATCAGCACTTCGAAACCGATGCGCTTCGCGCGCTTCTTCGCGGTTTCGATTTGCGTGACCATCATGTCCACGGCGTAAACATCGGCGGGTGAGCCGACTTTCGGGATGAGAATCATGTCCAAGCGTGGACAGGCTTCCACAATATCCACGACGTCGCGGTACATGTAGTGGGTGTCCAAACCGTTGATGCGCACCATCATGGTCTTGGTTCCCCAATTCACTTCGTTCAAACCCCAGATGATGTTCTTGCGCGCTTTTTCCTTGTCGTCGGGAGCGACGGCGTCTTCGCAGTCGAGAAAAATAATGTCGGCGGCGGATTTGGCCGCCTTCTCGAAGAGAGAAGTGTTGGTGCCGGGAACGGCCAGTTCGGAACGTTGCAGGCGCGCGGTGGCGGGTTCAATGCTGGTAAAGCTCAAGGGTTTCCTTCCTTTAGATTTAAATCAAATGGGTTGTCATCCGGTGGCGCCGAAGCCCGCCGCAATGCAGTTGATCGATTGCAACAGCGCATCCCGGTAATGGTTTTTCGTCTCGCCTTCCGGCTCCCGGCGGTAGCGCCGCAGCAGATCCACCTGCTCGCGGTTGACCTGGTTGAGCATCGGCAGGCGCAGCGCAAGGCGCCGGCAATATTCGGAAAAGCGTTCGGCGATTTCCTTATCGCCGCTCACTTTCAGTACCATCTCGCGGGTAAGCCGGTATTCCGCTTCAATCATACGGAAGATTTCTTCCCGCATCCGCTTTTCTTTGACCAGCCCTGCGTATTCACGGGCAATCACCAGGTCAACCTGAGCCAGAGTCTTTTCCACTTCGTCAATGATGAGGCGGAACAGCCGCGATTCATTGAACATGCGCCGCAACAACGTCAGCCCCGCTGCGCCGCGAACCTGCAGGAAGGCGGAAAGGCCGCCGCCGACGCCGTACCAGCCCGTCACGATGTACCGGTTCTGCGACCAGGCGAAAACCCAGGGAATGGCGCGCAGATCGGCCAGGCTCTTCGCGCCAAAGCGGCGCGTGGGACGCGAGCCGATGTTGAGCAGCGAAATTTCCTCAAGCGGGCTCGCCGCCTGAAAATAGGCGGGCAGATCCGGATGCCGGACGAGCCGGCTGTAAGCGGCCTGCGCCGTAGCGGAGAGCGCTTCCATGGCTTCGTCGAACTCGGGATTGGCGCGCAGGGCCTGCTCGCGGTCGGACTTCAGCGAATGCTCCAGCACGCTCGCCGCCAGGAGTTCGATGTGGTAGGCAGCGGTGCCCTTGTTGGCGTATTTGAACGACACCACCTCGCCTTGCTCGGTGACCCGGAAGCACCCGCAGATGGAACCGGCCGGCTGTGCGGCAATGGCGCGGCCGGTAGCAATGCCGCCGCGGCTCACCGAGCCGCCGCGGCCGTGGAAGAAGGTAATCGGGATGCCCAGCTCTTTTCCAAGCTGGGTGAGCTTGACCTGCGCTTTCGCCAGTTCCCAGTTGCTGGAAAAAAATCCGCCGTCCTTGTTGGAATCCGAATAACCGATCATGACCTCCTGGCGGCCGCCCTGGGCGTGGATGCTGCGCCTTACCACCGGCACGTTGAGCAGCTCGCGCATGATTGCGGGCGCGCGCCGCAGATCGTCTATGGTCTCGAACAGGGGCGTAATCGGCAGCCGGCAGTATTCCACCCCCGCCGGGTCATAGAACAGCCCGCCTTCCTTGGCCAGCAGGCATACCCCCAGCACATCGCTCACCGAGCGGGTCATGCTGAGGACGAAAGCGCCGAACGCCTGCCGATCCAGCACGTCCCACATCTCGGCAATCAGCCGGAACATGCCCAGGGTTTCCTCCGCCTCCGCGGACAGGCGGCGGGCCGGGCGGTCCTGCGCCAGCGGTTGCGCCAGCTGCTGCAGAAGCCACGATTTCCATTCAGCGGAATCAAATGCCGGCGGCTCGCCCGCGGCATCGGGGTGGGTTGCGCGCCACAACTCGACCAGGACTTGCGTAATGCGCGTGGTGTTTTCCCGCACGTCCAGCCGCACGGTGCTGAAGCGGAACGCTTCGACCGCGCGCCGGATGGGTGTGACCAGGGACACCGCCAGCGCTTCGCCCCTGCGCGCCGCCAGCCCTTGCTCCATGGTTTTCAGGTCCGCGGCCAGATCCTCGGCACTGGCATAGCCCTGGTCCCCAGGTATGGGATGGCCTTTTTCGACGTGGGTAATGGTGATGGCGAGTCGGCGCAAAACGCATGCAAGGTATTGCCGGAACAACTCTCCTGGATTACGCGCGGCAATGGCGGCGCCCTCTCCGGAACGCTCGAGCGCCTGCGCCAGCGCGGCGCGGAAGGCGTCGGGAACCGGCGCGGCGCGCTCGGTAATGCTCAAGGTTTGCAGCAATTCAATGAGGCGCGATTGGTAATGGCGCAGGCTCGCCAGGCAGTTCTGGTAAAGCGCTTTGCGTGTGATTTGGTTGGTGACCTGCGGGTTGCCGTCGCGATCGCCTCCGATCCAGGCGCCGAACTGAAAAAAGGCCGGAACCTCGAAGCGCTCGCCTGGGTAGCCGTGACGCAGGGCGTAATCCAGCTTGTCGAGCAACGCGGGCACCGCTTCAAACAGCGTCTCGTTGAAAAAATGCAGACCCCAGGCCACTTCCTGCGGCACCGTCGGTTTCTCCAGGCGCAGTTCGCCGGTAAACCACAGGAGCTCGATCTCGTGGCGCAGCGCCTCGACCAGTTTTTCGCGCTCGCGGGGCACCCAGCGCGGCGACTCGAGGTCCATCAGACGGCGGTAGACTTTGCGATGCCTCTCCAGCACCGTGACGCGTTTCGCCTCGGTCGGATGCGCGGTGACGACGGGACGGATTTTCAGGGCGTTCAGCAGCGAGCGTATCTCGTCGGCGTCGGCGCCGTTGGCGCGGGCTTCCGCCACCACCTGGCCCAGTGTCCCGCGCACGTTTTCGTAGCCGCGCTCGTTCTCAAGCTGGCGACGGCGGCGCATCGCGGCATTTTCCTCGGCGATACTGAGCAACTGGAACCAGATACCCTGCGCCTGCAGCGCCCATCCCAGCAGCGATGGCGGCAAATCAAAGTCGCGCAACTCGCCGCGCAGCATGGGCACGATCCGCGGCTCATGGCGCTCCACGATGCCCGCCAGGAGCTCGAAGAGGAAGCCCGCCAGTTCCTTTTCGTAGACCGTGTGCTCCATGGCCTCCGCCGGAATCAAAGGGAAAGAACAGGGTCGGGCTTCATCGGGTTTATTCGAGCGGCTTGGGTCGTTCAATGCCGAAACCCTGGGCATAGTCCATACCCAGTTCTTTCACCTTGTTCAGGATTTCGTCGTTTTCCACGAACTCGGCGATGGTCCGGATGCCCACCATATTGCAGACCTGCTGGATGGCCTTGACCTTGCCCAGGGCCACCGTATCCCGAAGAATATAGCGGACGATGCTGTCGTCAACTTTGAGAAAGTCGACGGGCAACCGTTTCAAGTGCTCGAAGGAAACCTTTGCGCTGCCGAAGCCGTCAAGCACGAATCGGCAGCCCAGCGGCTTCAGCGTTGCAATAAAACGTGAGGTATCATCGATTCGGGCGATCGCTTCTTCCTCCGAGATCACGAAACACAACATTTGTGCCGGAAAACGGCGGCTTTCGATTTGCTTGCGTACGTACTCCGCAAATCCGGGGTCGCTCACCGACTGCTCGGACAGAATAATGCTGTAGAGCGCGGCCGGCCGGGTGTCGGCGCCCGAGTGCTTCCGGACATACCAGTCGATGACGTGGCTCACCACCCAGCGGTCAATCGCGGGCATGAGGTTGAAGTGCTCAATTATCGGGATGAACGCGCCGGGAGGAGATAAGGATTCCTCTTCCTCGTGCAGCCGAATCAGAATCTCGTGAATCGGCGGGTGCCCCTGCTCCGGCTTCAAGGGAAGAATGAGCTGGTGATAAAGGCGGAGCTCGTCTTTTTCCAGGATTTCGGCGAGGCGGGCGGCCGCATCACCCCAGCCGGTGAGCTGCTCGGCAATGGAATCGATGTAGAGCGCCTGTTCGGGAATCTCGGCCGTCTGGGCTCCGTGGGCGGCCTGAATCGGCTTGCGCCGCCCGCTTGACGGGGGCGCCACATCCAGCTGCTTGCGCGCAGTGACGTCGGCGAACAATCCAAAGAAGCCGATGATCTGCCCGCTGGGATTCTTATGCGGTATGAGATCGCCCTCGATATGGGACAGCGCGAAGTGGAATTTATGGGACCACTCCAGGTGCACTTTCCTGCCCGTGAGCACCTCCTTGACGAAACTTGTCATACTCTCGAAGGCATTCTCCCCCAGCAGCTCTTTCAGTTGGCGGCCGTTGATTTGATCCGCTTCCACGTGCAGCCACGTACGAAACGCGGCGTTGTGGTGCTGGCACGTTAGATTCTTGTCGCAATAAAACGCTATGATCGGGAGCGCATCGCTCATCAGCTGGAGCCGTTCCTGCGTGGCGCGCAGTTCCTCTTTGGCGCGTTTGTGGGCGCTGGTCTCCCGGGTGAGGCTCTCGTGCTCCTTGGCGCGGGCTTCCGACTCCTGGGCGAGCTTTCCCGCTGTCTGCACATGTTTCACGCTTTCTTGGAGAAGCTTTTCTCTGAGCTTGTTTACCTGTGCTGTGCGCCGGGTGACGCGCCATTCGGATTTGGCGGCGCGGCTGACCATTGACAGGATCGAGGCGGACAGGATTCCCGAAAGGAAAGCAACCCATTGCCATTCCAGCACGGTGAAAAAGATTACGAAGATCAGGATTGAGACGAGTACCAGTATCACCAAAGGGGCGATAAATGGACGCAACTGATGATAGAGCTTAACGCCCCGCATACTGAATGTCCTTCTGGTGCTGATGAGAACGTATGACTGTGAACCTGCCGAGTACGTATTTTAATGGCGATTGTACCATCACCTCAAATCAAGCACTTGCGACTTGCCGGGGCCAAAGGCAATGCAGGCTTTTACGAAACAGCTTTTCGGCTCGTTTTCTTTTTGAGAGCTTGCGCGACGGTTGAGCCGAGCTCGGAGGCGCTGGGCGCGACCGTCAGGCCATAGCTCTTCATAATTTCGCTTTTCTCCGCGGCGCTGTCGCCGGTGGCGGAGATGATGGCGCCGGCATGTCCCATGCGCCGGCCCTTGGGCGCGGTGAGTCCCGCCACGTAGCCGACGACCGGCTTGCTCATGTTTTCTTTCACCCACTTCGCCGCTTCCGCCTCCTGTGGGCCGCCGATTTCGCCTATCATCAGCACCGCTGCGGTTTCGTCGTCCTGCTCGAACAGCACCAGGTGGTCGAGAAAAGAACTGCCGTTGATGGGATCGCCGCCGATGCCCACGCTGGTGGTGACTCCGAGTCCCAGCGCCTTGAGCTGCGAAGCCGCTTCGTAGCCGAGCGTCCCGGAGCGTGACACGATGCCCACCGTCCCGCGCTGGTAAATGTGGCCGGGCATAATGCCCAGCATGGCTTTGCCGGCGCTGATGATGCCGGCGCAGTTCGGCCCCACCATCAGGGTGCGCCTCTCTTTCGGATAGCGCTTCAGGTAGCGCTTGACCCGCATCATGTCCTGCGCCGGAATGCCGTCGGTGATCGAGCACACCAGCCTGATGCCGGCATCAGCCGCCTCCATGATTGAATCCATACAGAACGCGGGCGGGACGAAAGTGATGCTGGCGGTCGCGCCGGTCTGCGTCACGGCTTCCTTCACGGTGTTGAATACCGGAAGGCCCAAGTGGGTCATGCCGCCCTTGCCTGGAGTGACTCCGCCCACGACTTTTGTTCCATAAGCGATCATTTCCTTGGCGTGGAACGTGCCCTTGTCGCCGGTGAAACCCTGTACCAGGACCCGTGTGTTTTCGTCGATGAGTATGCTCATAAGTATTATCCCGAATCGACTCAAGCCGGCAGCGGTTTATATGATTTAGCGGCAGCCACCACCTTTTGCGCGGCTTCGAGCAAGGTTTCCGTGCTGATAAGCGGAAGCCCGCTCTCGCGGATGATTTTGCGCCCTTCGTCAACATTGGTTCCCGCCAGCCGCACCACGAACGGCACCTTGATATCGACCTCGCGGTAGGCCTGGACCACGCCTTTAGCCACCCAGTCGCAGCGGTTGATTCCGGCGAAAATGTTCACCAGAATAGCGCGCACCTTCTGGTCCGAAAGCACCAGGCGTAGCGCGGCGGCGATCCGCTCGGGCGAAGCGCCGCCGCCCACATCCAGAAAATTCGCCGGCGTGCCGCCCGCGTATTTGATGGTATCCATCGTCGCCATGGCTAGGCCTGCGCCGTTGATGACGCAGCCGATTTCTCCTTCAAGCCCGATATAGTTGAGGTTGTGCTCCGCCGCCTGCACTTCGCGCGGATCCTCCTGCGTGGGGTCACGCATCTCCGCAACATTGGGGTGGCGGAACAGCGCGTTGTCGTCGAACGACATCTTGGCGTCGAGCGTCAGCACCCGGTCGTCCTTGGTCACGACCAGCGGATTGATTTCCACCATGGTTGCGTCGAGATCCCGGAACGAACGGTAGGCGCCCATCATCGTTTTCACCGCGCGCGCCACTTGTTTGATGTTAAGCCCAAGCCCGAACGCCAGTTCGCGCGCCTGAAATCCCTGCAAGCCCACGGCCGGCTCGACGATTTCCTGCAAAATCGCGCCCGGTAAATCCTTGGCAATTTCTTCGATCTCCATGCCGCCCTGGGCCGAAGCGATGACGCGGATGCGCTCGATCTTGCGATCGAGCACGAAACCCAGATAAAGCTCGCGCTCAAAAGGCTCCGCTACCTCGATATAAAGCTTCTGGACGATTTTCCCTTCCGGCCCGGTCTGGTTGGTCACCAGTTTCTTGCCGAGCAGCTCTTTTGTCGCGTCGTGAACCTCGCGGTAGGTTTTACAAAGCTTGATGCCGCCGGCCTTGCCACGGCCGCCGGAGTGAATTTGCGCTTTCACCGCCCAGTGCCAGCCGCCCAGCTCAGTGGCGCTGTACACCGCCTGATCAGGGCTATAAGCAACTGCGCCGCGCGGTATGGCGACGCCGAAAGTGGATAGCAGTTCTTTGGCTTGATATTCGTGAATATCCATTTAATATTCCTTGGCTATCGGATCCCCGGTTGCTCGGGACCTTCGACGAGGCGGGCCGGCCGCTCACACCACCAGATGTTGAGGTTTGCCGTTCACGAAGGCTTCGATGTTGTCTATCAGTTGATCAGCGAGAAACTGCATGGCGCCGTCGGAAGCCCAGGCGACGTGGGGGGTCAGGATAAAATTCGGCCGCCGGATTTCCAACAGCGGGTTGCCTTCCTTGGGCGGTTCTTTGGTCAGAACATCGAATCCCGCGCCGGCAATCAATCCTTCATCGAGCGCGCGAATCAAAGCTGTTTCATCCACCAGACCGCCGCGCGCGGTGTTGATGAGGATTGCGCTGCGTTTCATCTTGCGGAATTGCTCAAGCCCTATCATGTTGCGCGATTCCAGCGTGAGCGGGCAATGCAGTGAAATAACATCGGACTCCGCGAGAACTTTATCCATGGGAGTGAATTCCACGCCCGGCGCCTTGGGCGGTGCGTGGTTGGCAAACAACACGCGCATGCCGAAGCCGCGCGCGATTTTCGCCGTGCCCTGCCCGATTGCGCCTTCGCCGAAAATGCCGATCGTCGTACCAAAGAGATCGCCGATCGGATGATTAAAAAAGCAGAACTGGTCTGACTCCTGCCACACGCCGTTCTCCACATCCCGGCGGTAGGCGAGCAGGTTGCGGCGCAGCGCGAGAATCAGCGCGAAAGCGTGCTCGGGCACCGTGTGCACGGCGTAGTTGCGGATATTTGCTACCGCGATGCCGTGCGATTTGCAGTAGTCGATGTCTATCACGTCGTAACCGGTCGCGGCGACCGCAATCATCTTGAGCTTGGGGAGTTTCGAGAGTATCTCCGGGCGCAGCGGCACCTTGTTGGTAATCGCGATGGTGGCGCCTTCCAGCCGGCTCAGGATTTCATTCGCCGTGGTTTTTTGGTGCTCGCGCCAGGCGTGCTCGAACGCCGGGCGCCGCACCTCGGCGCGCAGGGTGGAACGATCTAGAAATACGATGAGGTGTTGCAATTAAGTTATTAATTTTATTAGTAAACAGTACCTGTAGAATGCGACGCGTAAACGACTTCTTGGCGGCTCACTTTTTTCTTGGGAACCGGGTCATTATGGCGCCAGTATTCCGAAGCGGCGGCAACGCCGCTGCCAGGCTTGACGTTGATGCCCACGTCGAGCATCGCCATCTCCGCGCCGGCGATTGCGCCCATCAACATCAGTTCGTTGAGGTCGCCCAGATGGCCGATGCGGAACACCTTGCCCGCCACCTTGGATAGGCCAGCGCCCAGCGCCAGGTTGTAGCGCCGGAATGCCACGTCGATCACATGCGCGCCATTGATGCCTTCAGGCACCACAATCGCGCTCACGGTGTCGGAATACCACTTCGGCTCCTTGGCACACAGCTTCAGCCCCCATCCCTTCATGACCGCAGCGCGCGCGCCCTCCGCCAGGTAGTGGTGGCGAAAGATAATATTCTCCAACCCTTCTTCAAAAATGATATTCAGCGATTCGCGCAGGCCGTACAGCATGGGCAGCGCCGGCGTATAGGGGAAATAGCCGGTGGCGTTGGCCTTGATCATGTCGTTGAGGTCGAAATAGCAGCGCCGCGATGTCGCCGTTTGCATGGCCTTGAGGGCTTTTTGGCTGACGCAAAGTATGCCCAGGCCCGCCGGCAGCATAAACCCTTTCTGGGAGCCGGTGATCGCCATGTCGACGCCCCATTCATCCATGCGGAAATCGAGGCTGGCGATGGAACTCACGCCGTCGACAAACAGCAGCGCCGGATGCCGCGCGGCGTCCATGACGCGGCGCACACCGGCGATATCGCTGGTGACACCGGTCGCGGTTTCGTTGTGGCACGCCAGCACGGCTTTGATCTTGTGCTGCTTGTCGGCACGGAGTACTTGCTCCACGCGCTCCAGGGGAACCCCTTCGCCCCACTCGACTTCCAGAACTTCCACATCGAAACCAAGCCGCTGCGCCATATCAACCCACAGATGGCTGAACTGACCAAAGCGCGACGCCAGGACCTTGTCGCCCGGAGAAAGCGCATTGGTAAACGCGGCTTCCCATACGCCGGTGCCCGAGGACGGAAAAATGAAAGCCTGGCCTTCCGTAGTCATAAACACTTTTTTCAGGTCTTCCAGTACCGAGCGTGAAAGCTCGGGAAACTTGGAGGAACGATGGTCTTCCATCGCCACCATCATGGCGCGCTGGACGCGATCGGGAATATTAGTCGGGCCCGGAACAAAGAGAAAATTGCGGCCTGGAATGCGTGGCATGAGTAACCCCTTTTGGCTTAAGCGGGCGTCCCGCTTACAATGCAACGGATGGGCGCGAAAAGCACCCGGAAGAAACGCTTGATGCTGAACGAAAAATGGTAATTCTTGCTCGCCCTGTTGACCATTCATATTTGCTTATGGTTTCCATAAGCTATAGGCTAATTGAGACCGAGTTTTTCCGCAAGGCCGGTGCGCTGCAGCTTGCCGGTCGCGCCTTTCGGAATTTCCTCTAGGAAGACAATTTTGCGCGGCACCTTGAAGTCAGTCAGGGGCCACGCCGCGAATTCGCGCACTTCTTTTTCGTCGGTTTGCTTGCCTTCGCGCAGCACCACCACGGCGCTGATATCTTTACCCAGTTTATCATGCGGAAGGCGAATACAGTACAACCGAGTCCGGCCGCACAGCGCGCTGAGTTATCGGCCCCCCACACCCCAAACCAGGAGCCCAATGCCTGGAATCGACCGACCTGAATTTATGCAGTAAACTCTCAATCAATTTGGTACAAAAGATCGATCAGGCTAGCGGTGTCAGATCAAAGTTCTATCTCAAACAGTGCAAATTGGAAGAAATGATCCCTGTCCCTGTGGCAGCGGGTTGAAATACAAAAAGTGCTGCGGCGAGTCTCACCATGCAATAGCCCCCGCCGCTACGCGGCCCCGGGCGGTTCATCGCGAATGCGGGGGGTGCACCGCCTGTTGTGACGGCTGGTTGAAGATCACTGTCTACGGTAACGACGTGTACCCCGGCAAGCCCTGCCCATATAGCACAGGGCACTGCTGCAGAATTTATGAACATCGGCCGCTGGATCCATGCAAGAATTTTGTTTGCGGGTGGCTGGACTCCCAAAGCCCGTTCCCCGATGATTTCCGGCCCGATAAACTCGGCGTTATTATTCTTCGTGCACGGTGGCGAGGCTTGGCTGTTTATGCGCTTGTGCCAGCGGGTCGAGATCCCGATGACAAACTCATTGAGTGGATGACAGACTTCTCCAACTCGAGGGGGATTCCTTTTTTATATGAAATGCGCGGCGAGTGGTATGCTTACGGCCCACCTGCATTCCGCCAGGACGTGGCTGCCAGACACGCGAGGGGCGAGAAACTGTGGGACGAGGTTCTATCCCTAGCGTAGCTAGATCCGAGGTTGCGAGCCAGCAGTTTGCAACACCGGGAGGTACGCCTTTCTTTCACTGGCTAAGACCCACGCTGCCGCAAAATATATCAATAAGAGCACCGAGACTCGCAGAAATCTTGCTGCCCATTGTTGCCCATGCAATCACTCATGCACAGCGAATCAACTCCCCTTGAGGGCGGCGACGTGGTGCCCTGCTGCTGAGACGGCTCGGATCTGTGGGAAAAATAGGAGCATCCCGCGAACAATAGAACGATCACGATAAGAAATGTACGTACCATGTAATCCTCATAATAGTTAGGTTCCGCGACAATCGGGAAAACCCGCTATCACGAAATCGCGCCGCTCCTCGGTGCCGGGATACCTGGCCCCACAGGACCGGCTCCGTCGATACCGGGGACTACCGGGAGATGACGAGCTTGTACAGATACAGCGGCAAGCCGCGCGGTGACTGCGTGGGCTGGCCTGGTAGCGGCGGGACCTTCTCAACGAAGTCGATCTTCCAGCCCTTGACCAAGATCTGCTCCCGCGTCAGCATGCCTAAGCCTGCCGTGCACTGGAATCGCTCATCCTCGCTGGGAAATTCGTCGTAATAGATAGCTGTCGTGCACGCCGCAGCCCGCGGCTCGCCGGCCGGAACCGGGGCCACGGGCGCCGCTCCGCGTATCGTAGCGCTTTGCGCCGGGGCCGGCGCCTCTTGTTGCTGCAGGAGGCTCGGGTTGTCACGGATTTTCTTCCATTCTTCCCAGGTATAGGTCTTGCCGCCGACGTATACCGTATCCCCCGCCCTGAAGACAAACACCGCAAAAGACGGCGGAGCAATAACCAACAAGCCGATCATCAATGCAAAGAGCAAATGGAGGCGCTTCATTTCCGGTTCTGCTTTTTAAAATAAAAGACGAGTGTCTATAATAGTTGTAAAGAGCTGCCGCTGCAAACCGGCTGCCCCGGTACTAAAAAAGCTGACTGCGGGAGTCGCTCGATTGAGTATCGGCGTATCGATGCTGAACTCATACAATCTCGCCCTAATGTTTTCTAGGTACTTCTGTGGCCCGTCCGATGACTTTCTGTTTAACTCGCTGATCGAAACGCGCAACGTTAATAATTATGCGCTCGTGGCTCCCCTCGCCGATTCGTTCTTTCTCGTCCTCGGCAATTAAGCGGAACGTGATAGAGCGTCCATCGACCTTGATTACCTCTGCGCTGACCGTTACGCGCATGCCGACCGGCGTAGCAGCAAAATGATGTACATCAATGCGGGTTCCCACTGACTGATACCCCTCGGGCAACAGGCCATGCACGGCTTCCAGTGCGGCTGCTTCCATAAGCGTCACCAAGACCGGGGTCGCCAGCACTTTCACATGGCCGCTGCCTATGTGTGGCGCTATATGCTGTTCCGCGACCGTCATTTCGGCAGACCCTCTTAACCCCGCCCTTAATTCAGTTGCTGCAATTTTCGGCATATCATGACTTTCGATAGTGGGCCAGACGAGTGGAACAGTTCAGCCCCGTAATTTTTCTTGTGGTAGAAGAAGTCGTGGTAAGCGCGTGAGACATTTTAGCGACGTGGGCGATTATGTCATTCGCTTATTGGATCTCACATCAGTGACGAGAGTAGCAACGGTAGCAAATCACTCCACCAACCCAAGGCTTCAGGGATCTCGTCAAACACCCCAATCCGGGAATGTTCGTTTGAAGTGCTCAGGACGATAGCGGAAATCATTCTTGCTTTCTCAAGAGGAGCACAGTCTCTAAAGCGATGGAGCCAGCGGTGCGCTGTTGTGCTATGCACTCCGCAGGCCTTTGCCGAATTACGGATACTCCGCTTTTCGCACATTGTGCCGGCGAAGGTAAGCCATCGCTCCCGGTGACGCAACCGTGACAGGCTCGTGTTTGTAAGTATATTGAAAGTGCGCTTGCAACTTTGACAGCGGTAACGTGGGAGCTTACAACTCCAACCCCAATGGCCTATGTCGTTGCAGCCGCAATGAGGGCAACTCTTGACATCGTCTAATCCTGCACGTCCCTTGCTCAGAGTGAGTTGATTAAGCTGCTCCTGTAATCGGCCTGCTAGTAGTCTGCGTTCGTCAGGCGACAGAGCGGTCAAAATGTTTGCAACCCTGCAGAAATTGTAAGAATCCAATATGACTCCTAGCAGACCTATCACCGATTCAAACGTATGCCATGCCCTTTAGGGCAATAAGTTCGCACGAGTTGAGGGTAGATGCCTTGACCGCAGTCAAGAATTGGTTACGAAATAGAGCCGTGGTGATTCTGCCAATCAAGCTGCTTATTTTTGTTACTAAAAAATATTCTCGATTCAGGTGAGAACGAGACGAACATCTCCACCGTGCAGCATCAGCAAGAAAGTCGGTTCAAAAAAAACGGAACCTCCATATTGAGAGGCAGATATATAAATAAATATTCTAAGACAAATTCCGTCTGCATTAAGTGTTGATAGCCCTCACTTTTTCTAGTTTGTGGGGCATCCAGTTCATGTTGCCGGTTCATCCTTTTCCCGCGCCAGATTCGGCGACCATGGACAACGTTGAACTGCTAACCAACATTTAACGCATACAGTACCAACTCTTGATTCCCACAATACCCCGTCAACATAATGCCCCTTGAAGGGGGAATTAAGCAAGTTTCAATTAAACAAGCTCGAAACCGTTCCCAGACGCAAGATGGCGTGGATTGAAGATGATTCCACTATTACTCTAAGGAGAGAATAATGAACAAGAGAAAAGTAGCTGTCAAAGGAGTTGTCCTTGCAGTTGCCGGAGTTTTTGCTGCTCCGTTACCCGTTTTCGCAGCCGAGACCGAGGCAGTTTGGGCTGAAACAATGGTGCAGCTCTATGGCCACCTCGATATGTCCATAGACACGGCTACTAAGGGCATTTCGGGAAGAGTTAAGCAGAATGGGGACCCCGCTCAGGGCAGGTTGAGTTGGCAGCCTGATATTTCGAGCAACCTTTCTTACTTCGGGCTACGTGCCAGCCATAACCTCTTCAGCACTGATTTAAAAGCGGTGTTCCAGATTGAGGGCGCGGTCGACGTGTCCGCGACCCCCGGCACGAGGCTGACGAATGCTTCCGGCACCGACAACAATGTGAATGGTGCGCTCGCATCGCGCAACAGTTTCCTGGGTCTCGCGGGAGGCTTCGGTGCCATCAAGGTCGGCAAGACCGACACACCTTACAAACTGTCCACCGCACGCATGGATCCGTTCTCCGCCTCGGTGGGCGACTACAACAGCATCATGGGCAACACCGGCGGCGACAACCGCGCCGAATTTGACCTCCGGCTCTCTCACTCAGCTTGGTATGAATCGCCGAATTGGAGCGGCTTCTCCTTCAGCGCACTGTATTCTCCCGGACAGAACAGGTCGCCCGATAACCTCGGCGCCGCGAGCGGTGAACCCAGCTGCACCGGGGGAAACCTTCCCCTATGCAATGACGGCGCGTTCGACAACGCCTACAGTCTGGCAGGCGTATACCAATCCCCTGAACTTCCGCTGTACGTGATCGTGGCGTACGAACTGCACAAACGCGTCAACCGTACCACCGATGAGGCGGCAAACGGGGGGGATTCCCCGGATGGCTCTATCGGTATCTTCGATGAACATGCCTATAAGTTCGGCGTACAGTACAAATTTCCTACCAAGACTACCGTCAATGTTATCTACGAGAGGATGATCCGCAATTCCCCCGACCCGAACTTCAACGAACGGGACCGCCACGGCTGGTGGCTGGCATTGACCCAGAGGATCAATGACAAAGACGATGTTAGCTTCGGCTGGGGCCATGCTTCAAGGACACCGGGCGATCCCGGCACCAATCGGTTGGACGGCACGCACGCCACAGGTCCGGTTGACAATTGGGCCAACATGTACACCATCATGTACAAGCACAATTTTGACAACCGAACCACCTGGTATGCCGTCTATGCGCGTCAGGTCAATAGTAATGGCGCCCACTATGACCTCGGCGCCAGCGGTCATGGTATTACCACGGATTGCCATGACGGGGGCGCGAGCGCGACACCGGGGACAGGGGGGTCCTGTTTTACCGGAGCAACCGTGCAAGCCTTTTCGGTAGGTATGAGCTATAACTTCTGATACCTCAATATATATATGACGGAATAATAAAACCCGGTCGGGCCAAGCGGTAACGAGTTGGACCGTCCCGTTGCCATTGGAGTGTTGACTCGCACAAACATGATCACGAGCTGGTTAGGCTAACCTGATAAAAATGAAGGTACCACAAATGAATCCACAGACGACGTTTGGCACCAAGCCGGCTTCCTATAGATGGTTGCAACTCATCTTGGGCATCATCTGCATGGTGATGATCGCTAATCTGCAATACGGCTGGACTTTATTCGTCCTCCCGATTTCTGAAAAGTACGGCTGGACCAGAGCCGCAATCCAGGTGGCCTTCACGATTTTCGTGCTGACCGAAACCTGGCTGGTCCCAATCGAGGGATATTTGGTTGATGTCTATGGTCCGCGTCTAGTGGTCCTTGTAGGCGGCATTTTATGTGGCATTGGATGGACCCTGAATTCTTTCGCCACGTCGCTCACAGCGCTTTACGTTGCCGCGGCTATTAGCGGGATCGGTGCTGGCGCCGTCTATGGCACTTGTGTCGGCAACGCGCTGAAGTGGTTCGCCGATCGGCGCGGCCTAGCGGCGGGGCTTACTGCGGCGGGATTCGGCATGGGCTCGGCGCTTACCATCATACCCATTTCCGCGATCATTAAAACGATGGGATATGAGGCGGCTTTCCTCTACTTCGGCGTTGCTCAGGGCGCGATCGTGGTCCTGATGTCTTTGGGGTTAACAGCTCCACAGCATGTAGCTAGCCCCGAGCTCGCGAAAAAAGCGGTGACTCCTTCTCCCTCTCCACAGGTGCCGCAGACGCAGCGCAATTACCGGCCGCTGGAGCTTCTGCGCCAGCCTGTGTTCTGGGTCTTGTACTTCATGTTCGTGATGGTAGCGGCCGGCGGCCTGATGGCAACGGCACAGTTGGCTCCGATCGCCAAGGACTTCAAAATTGCCGGCATTCCCGTGAGCCTTTTGGGCCTCACTCTGCCGGCGCTCACATTCGCGCTATCGATTGACCGCATCTTGAACGGCCTGACGCGCCCGTTCTTTGGCTGGGTCTCCGACCAGATCGGGCGGGAAATGACCATGCTGATTGCCTTCGGCTTGGAAGCAATAGGCATCTTTGCGCTATACGTATACGGCCAGGATCCCGTCGCCTTCGTGCTCCTGTCCGGGCTGGTGTTTTTTGCTTGGGGCGAGATTTACAGTTTATTCCCTTCCACCTGCACGGATACTTTTGGGACCAAATTTGCGGCGGCAAACGCGGGGATGCTCTACACCGCGAAGGGTACGGCTTCGCTGCTGGTCCCCTTTTCGAGCATACTTACTGCAGCGACTGGCAACTGGCACGCAGTGTTCATCGTTGCCAGTATCATGAACGCCATCGCCGCATTGATGGCTTGGTTCGTATTGCGGCCGATACGGAGCGCCCACATAGAAGCCGATGCGCAGCGAGTAGCTGCTCAACCGGCCTAGCGGGCGGGTTGAGGGCCGCTCAGTCGGAGCGTTATTATTAAGATAACGCTGGTTTCGGGCCATACGCGGAGCTCCAAGAAAGGCAGGGTCAGCGCCCTGCCTTTTTGTTTAGTGGACGCGCTCTTACTTGGCGGCGAGTCTTCTACTGACCCGGTGCAGGAAACTATCCGCCTTGAGTGAACAAATGCCCCTTAGCCTTTTTTGGCTAAGGGCGATAAACAGTACCGGAAATTTTGCTTAGTTCTTAAATCCATGCCCCAACTCGATGCCTTTCTTGCATCGCCATCGTTTGTTTTCGTGCTGATCGTCATCATCATCGCAGCGCTCGCCCATGGCACCCTGGGCTTTGGTTTCCCGGTGATTTCCACACCGATGATCGCAATGATGACGGACATCAAAACCGCGATCCTCACCACCCTGTTTCCGAATATCTTGATCAATCTGGTGAGCATCGTGAGGGGGGGAAACTGGCGCTTGAGCATAGGTAAGCATTGGCCGGTCGCAGTTTACGTGCTGATAGGAGCCATTGTCGGCACGCGAGTTCTCATCGCCACCGATCCCGAACCGTTGAAGCTGCTGCTCGCTTTAATGATCGTGGTGTATCTCCAGCAAGCCCGTTTCCGCAAGCTCGACTGGTCGTGGCTTAAGCGCCATCCGCGCGCCTCCGCACCGCTATTTGGCTTGCTCGCAGGGTTCCTATCGGGAACGGTAAATGTGGCCGTGCCGCCGTTGATCATTTACTTCATGGCTCTGGGCTTGGGGCCCCTCGCGATGACGCAGATCCTCAACCTCTGCTTCCTGGTCGGCAAGTCCACCCAAGCGGTGACCTTCGGGATCTCCGGCCAGATCGGCCTTACTACTCTTATCGCTACCGCACCTCTGACGATCATTTCGGTCGCGGCGCTGCTGTTCGGCATGCGCATCCAAAGCCGCATCCATCCCGAGGTGTACCACGGGCTGCTAAGAAAGGTGTTGTGGGTGATGGCGCTGATATTGGCGGTACAGGTCGGGTGGCATTATCTGAGTTGAATTTTCCCGGCGTGCTGTAACCGGCTCAACGTCTCCGCGGAAAGATTGAGGTACGAGGCGAGTTCCTTCTTCGGCACACGATCGGAAAGCTCAGGATGTTTACGCAAGAAGCGGTGCACCCGGCCAGTGGCGTCGAGCAGGTGGAGCGTGATGGTATGCGCCATTATTTCACTCATGTGGTGCATGACTTCGTACTCGAACGCTTGCTTGATGTCCACGTGTCGGTCCATGAACTCAGCCCATTGCGGGAGCGGCATCTTAGCTACACGCGCCTTGGTGACGGCCATGATGCTGTACGGCGCGGGTGTCTTGAGCCGCCATGCGGCGTAGCTCGTTTCCATGTTGCGCTCATCGGCGAAGCGCAGGATCATCTGCTTGCCCTGCTGATTCGCCACCACCCGCTTCAGTATCCCGTCGAGAATAAAGTACTGCTCCATCTCAAAATCCCCCTGATGCAGCAAGCATTCCCTCTTTTGGCAATCTACCACGACCAGATGGGGTTCCAGCTCGGCCATCTCGTCCGCGGTCATCCGCTTCAGCACGACGTTTTGCTTGAGCTGAACGCGGATGATGTCTCTTTCGGGGTGATTTGCTACCAGAGCCATAGATGACGTTTATGCGACAGAAACCGCGTGCGGGCCGGGACGTGGACGAAAATTGACATGGGTCAAGGATATAGCCGCCACGACTGTCTATGATACGGCTTAAATACTGGATTGTTAAGGTTTCCCCGTGTTCTGGCCACGGGATGCGGGCACTAGATATTCCAGGCGATTTGAGTTTACTGCTTTCATTATAAAAATTATGAACTGTGCTTGTGCTGGAATGACGTGCACTTTTGCCGGCACTAATTATTGGAGAATGGAGTAACAATCATGGGAACCATCACTGAAAAACCTGTAACCCAACCCGTAACAGAAGCCGTGCCGCAGTTAATCAGCGGTGGGCAGATCGTTGCCAAGATGCTGAAGCAGGAAAGGGTGAAGCACATCTTCACCATTTCCGGCGGCCACATCATCGATATCTATAACGGCTGTCTCGACGAGGGCATTCAAATCATCGACGTGCGTCATGAACAAGTGGCGGCCCATGCGGCCGACGCGGTAGCGCGCATCACCGGCGGCATCGGCTGCGCAGTGGTGACCGCCGGGCCCGGCACCACCGACGCCGTCACTGGCGTGGCCAATGCGTTTCGCGCCGAGAGCCCGATGCTACTGTTGGGCGGGGGCGGCCCCCTCAAGCAGTACAAGATGGGGGCATTGCAGGACCTCCCTCACGTGCCGATGATGACGCCAATCAGCAAATTCGCCTCGATGGTGATGACCACCGAGCGCTGCGCAGAGATGATGTCGCAGGCGATCCGCGAAATGTTCAACGGTGCGCCGGGGCCGGGTTATCTGGAGTTTCCCCACGACGTGATTGACGGCAAGGTGGATGCTTCTAAGGTGCGCATCCCGAAGAACTTCCGCGTCAAGGGCGAGTTCTTGGGCGACCCCAACGAGATCGCTAAGGCTGCTCAAGCGATCGCCAGGGCGGAGCGTCCGGTGGCGCTGTTCGGCACGCAAGCACGCGCCTGCCGCGCGCACGACGCGATGGACCGCTTCGCGCGTCAATTCAACATCCCGATCTACGTCAACGGCGCGGCGCGCGGGTCGCTGCCGAGGAACCATCCGTATAACTTCATGCCGTCGCGCAAGACCGCGTTTGACAACGCCGACCTCATCTTCCTCGCCGGCACGCCGCTTGACTTCCGCATGGGCTACGGTCGGCGTCTCAACCCGAAGGCGACGATCATTATCCTCGACATGGATTACCGCAATGTCGGCTACAACCGCGATTTCGACATCGGCCTGGTTGGCAATGTGCGCGCGATCCTCAATGCCATGGGCGAGGCCTCGAAAGGCGATACGGCGCGCAAGCACGATCCGTTCATCAAGATGCTGCGCGAGGATGAGGAAAAGACCAATGGCAAGAACGACGCCATCATCAAGGCGGGCGCCGTGCCGATTCATCCGGTGCGGCTGTGCCACGAAATCAACGAGTTTCTGCTGGAAGACACGGTTTACATCGGCGACGGCGGCGACATCGTGACGTTCTCGGGCTCGATCGTAAAGCCGCACAAGCCCGGCGGCTGGATGGACCCGGGCCCCCTGGGCACTCTTGGTGTGGGCACTGGGTTTGCGCTGGCTTCCAAGCTGACCCAGCCCGGGCGTGACGTAGTAGTACTGTTCGGCGACGGATCGTTCGGGCTCACCGGCTTTGACTTCGAGACCATGGTCCGCAACAAGCTGCCTTTCGTCGGCGTCATCGGCAACAACTCCTCCTGGAACCAGATTCGTTACGGCCAGGAAAGAAAATTTCCGGGACGCGGAGACGTGGGCAATGTGCTCGCGGACGTGCGCTTCGATAAGTTTGCCGAGGCGATGGGCGGCTTCGGCATCCGCGTCACCCAACCCGAGGAGATACGACCGGCGCTGGAGAAGGCGCGCGATTCCGACAGACCCGCCCTCGTAGACGTGGTGATCGACCGCGAAGTGTACTCGAGCGGGACGATGAACCAGACCATGTACAAATAGTTCAGGACTTACTCAGTCCGGGCCTGGTTGATTTTCGCTTGCCGGGGCAAGGCGTTCATCGCCTTGTTCATTTATAATCCGCATTTATTCGCATAAACTCGCGGCGGCAAGACTTTGATTTTTCTGAGGAGACAAAATGGATAAAGCACTGTCGGGCATTCGCATTCTCGACATGTCGCACGTGCAGGCGGGGCCGACCGCCTCGCAGCTGATGGCCTGGCTCGGTGCGGACGTAATCAAATTCGAGCCGCCGACAGGCGATACCACACGCGGCCAGCTGCGCGACGTCCCCAACGCTGACAGCCTCTACTTCACCATGCTCAATTGCAACAAGCGTTCGATCACCGTGAACATGAAGAACCCGGCGGGGAAGGAGGTCTTCATCGAGCTGCTGAAGAAGTGCGACGTGGTGATGGAGAACTTCGGTCCTGGCGTGATCGACCGGCTGGGTTTCCCGTGGGAGAAGGTGCACGAGATCAACCCGCGCATCGTGATGGCCTCGATCAAGGGCTTTGGCTCGAGCGGTCCCTACGCCGACTTCAAGGCCTACGAGAACGTGGCTCAGGCGATGGGCGGGGCGATGAGCACCACCGGCGCGCCCGAGGGCCCGCCGTTCGTGGCCGGAGCCCAGATCGGCGACACGGGGACCGGCCTCCACCTCGTGATCGGCATCCTCGCCGCGCTCCACCAGCGCAACAAGACAGGCCAGGGACAGTACGTCGAGGTCGCGATGATGGACGGGGTGATGAACTTGTGCCGCGTTAAGTTCCGCGACCACCAGCGCCTCACGCGTGGCTCGCTTTCCGAGTACTCGGTGCCGACCAGCGGGCTCAAGGCGGTGCCGCGCGCGGGTAACGATTCCGGCGGCGGCCAGCTCGGCAACGTCATCAAGTGCAAGCCGGGAGGCCCCAACGATTACATCTATGTTGTGGTGCAGGAAGCGGTGTGGGATGCACTCGGCACCAAGATCGGCGGCGAAGCACTGGCCAAGGACCCGAAATTCGCCACCATCGGCGAGCGTCGCAAGCACCAAGGCAAGATGTGGGCGCTGATTGAAAAGTTCGCATCCCACTACACCAAGCGCGAGTTCATGGCGATCCTCAACGAGCTCGAAGTGCCCTGCGGTCCGGTCATGAGCACCGAGGACCTTGCCAACGACGAGCACGTCAAGCTGCGCGACATGTACGTCGAACTCGACCACCCGCAGCGCGGCACCTGGTACAACATCGGCATGCCGATCAAGCTATCCGACTCCCCGGCCGAAATCAAGCGCTCGCCGCTACTGGGCGAGCACACCGCGGAAATCCTCAAGGAAGTGCTGGGCTACGACGACGTCAGGATCGCCGGCCTGAAGAGCGCCGGCGCGTTCTCGGCGCCTCCGAAGAAAGCCGCTTGAGCGCCCGGCATACTCGGCTGCTAAGCTTGCGCGCGTTAGAACGGGCTGAATAGCCGTTCAACGCGCCCTTTCACATCGCGGAGTGACTCATGCGAATCGCAATAATCGGACAGCAAGATTTTGGTAAAGCCATTCTGGAAGCATTCCTTGCGCGCGGCGACGAAATCGCCGCGGTGTTCTGCACCCCCGAGAAAGAAGGTGCCCGGCCCGACGCGCTGCGCGTCGCGGCGCAGGAAAGAGGCCTAAAGGTTCATCAGTTCAAGTCGCTGCGCGCGCCTGAGGCAACGCAGGCGATGAAGGACGCCAACGCCGAGATCGGCATCATGGCCTTCGTGCTGCAGTTCGCGCCGCAGGATTTCGTCAACATTCCCAAGCACGGCACCATCCAGTACCACCCGTCGCTGCTGCCCAAGTTCCGCGGGCCGTCGTCGATCAACTGGTCGATCATCAAGGGCGAGACCGAGACCGGCCTGACCATCTTCCGCCCTAACGACGGCCTCGACGAAGGCGCAGTGGTCCTGCAGAAAAAAACACCGATCAGCCCCGAGGACACGCTGGGCAGCGTCTATTTCGACCGCCTCTTCCCGATGGGTGTGGCTGCCATGCTCGATGCCACCGACCTGGTCGTCGCCGGCAGACACAAGGAAATCGTCCAGGACGAGAACAAAGCCAGTTACGAAGGCTGGTGCCGCGAAGCCGAGGCTAGGATCAACTGGAACAATCACGTCGATTTCATCCACAACGTCATCCGCGGCTGCGATCCCGCGCCCGGGGCATGGACCACTTTGAACGGCCAGAAGCTGCAGCTGTTCGGCTCGAAAAAGCACCTGGTTCGGACTTTCGGCGCGGTGAAGGGCAAGATCGGCGAAGTCTCCGAGATTGACCCGGACAGCATCTGCATCACCGCCCAAGGCGGCCGGATCGAAGTCTTCAAGCTAAAGCTGGGGGGTGGCAAGAAAATGCCCGCCGTTGAATTTGTGCACGAAGCGGGCTTGAGTGTGGGTACGCTGCTCGGCAGTTAGCCTCTTAGACTGTGCCTAAAATCTGAGGACGGGCCCGTTGCGATTGTAACCCCCATCACCATTTCCTATATTATTTTGCGCCCAAAACCGCGCTCCTCGGCCAGGGTCTTGGCGAGCAGCTTGGTGAGCGCGTACACGGTGTCGATATGCGGCGTCGGCGTATGGGTGAGACGGCCCAGTTCCATTACCGAGCCCACCAGCGCTTCAATTTCGGGCTCTCGTCCCGCCTCGAAATCCTGCAGCATGGAAGTTTTGTGCTTGCCCACCTTCTCCGCGCCGGCGATGCGCTTCTCGAGCGGAACGCGGAAAGTGACGCCGAGCTTACTGGCGATAGTCTGCGCCTCGGTCATCATCGCCGCTGCCAGCTCGCGCGTAAGCGGATACTGGCAAATATCGACCAGGGTAGAATGAGCTAACACGCTGATCGGATTGAAGGTCAGGTTGCCCCAGAGCTTGAGCCATATCTCGGCGCGAATATTGTCCAGCACCGGCGCCTTGAAGCCCGCCTTGGTGAAACACTCGGAAACCCGCGTGACGCGCTCGCTGGTGGAGCCATCCAACTCGCCCACGGGGAAGCGATCGCCCTCGACATGCTTCACCACGCCGGGCGCGACCAGTATGGACGCCGGATAGACCACACAGCCGATGACGCGCTGCGCCGGGATCTTTTCGCTGATGAGCCCGGTCGGGTCCACGCTCTTCAAGCTGCTGCCTTCCAGCTCGCCCCCGTGTTTATGGAAGTACCAGTAGGGGATGCCATTCTGCATGGTAACGACCACGGTATCCGGACCGAACAGCTTGGGCACGTCGTTGACGACGGCTTCCAGCTGGTGTGCCTTCACGGCGAGGATCACCACGTCCTGCGGGCTCGCCTCATCGTAGTTGTTGGTGGCCTTGACGTTGCGAGCCACGTGTTCCGTGCCGTCACTCATGATGAGCTTCATGCCGTTCTTGCGAATGGCGTCCAGGTTCGCGCCACGCACAATGAACGTGACGTCTTCGCCGGCCAGCGACAGTTTCACGCCCACATAGCCACCGATAGCGCCTGCGCCAATAACCGCTGTCTTCATCGAAAGATTCCTCGAAAGAACTACTCGAAGGTATTGATTAATTTACCAATGCCGGTAATTTCGATTTCGATGGTGCTGCCGGACTTCATAGAGCCGGAGCCGATCGATGTGCCGCAGGTGATGATGTCACCGGGGTACAGGGTCAGGTCCTGGGAGATCAGGCTGACCAATTGCGCGACCGAGAAGATCATATCGCCGATGGGGTAATTCTGTCTCTCCTGCCCGTCCAGGATGCTCTTCACGACCAACGTCGCGGGGTCCAAACCGGTCGCCACCACCGGCCCCATGGGGCAGAAAGTATCGAAGCCTTTGGCGCGGACCCATTGGGCGAAAGCGGGATTGCGATTGACGATGTCGAAAATCCCCACGTCGTTAACACAAGTGTAACCGAAGACGTAGTTCATCGCATCGGATTCTGTCACTTCCTTGCAGGTCTTGCCGATGACTACGCCCAGCTCGCCCTCGAACCCCACCTTGCCCTCGCAGGACTTCGGCTTGCGGATGGTTTCGAACGGATTCAGGTACGAATTCGGCGTTTTGAGAAAATAGTGCGGCTCCGCGGGAATCGCCAGGTTGAGCTTCTCCGCGCCAGCGTGGAAGTTGTTCCACAGGGCGATGACCTTGCTTGGCCGCGATGGAGTAAGCAATCGTACGGCGCTTAAGGGGACACAGGCGCCGCTTGGCGCAGGTTTGTCGAACATGTCGCCGCCATATACGCGGATGCTGCCTTCGTCTTGCAGCACGCCGAAACCCTCAACATCCAGCTCATCCTTGAACCTGACCCAAAGCGCCACAGTGTTCCTCCAGAGTGCCCCTGCGTGTCAAAAGTGTTACAAAAGCGAACAGGCGCGCAAGCTGCCGGCTTTGCTTTGATAACATTATTGCGTAGCAGTCGCCGGCCGAGTTCCGCAACGTCGCACAAGTCCGCAACAGCCGCAGCACTGCATGAAAAGCTTTGCAGGCAAAGATGTTTTTCCAGGTATTCAGCATCAAAAGCCGGAATCGCCGCACATGCTTGGCGAGCCGGAAACGCGTGACCTCGTTGCATCACCGCAAGGCTAAAGAATATTTAGCACGCAAAAATAATACCTAGTGCCCGAAATCCTGCGGACAGCGGTGTGATTTCCCGGGTCGGACCTCAAGTCGCAAAAGGATTACACCCATAACAAATGAGGGCTATCCTGGTGCAAAATCTGCCGATGCGCCGCAACGCAGGTTATGCGACCTGAAGCATTGTCTGAATCGTAGTTGGTAGGCCACCGGGGACTTGAACCCCGAACCAACGGATTAAGAGTCCGCTGCTCTACCAGTTGAGCTAGTGACCTCTCAGGTTTGACACCACTAATTCTACTACGGCCCGCTCTCAACGGAACATATTGCAAAAGCGCAAAGATGCCGGATAGGGAAACACATCCTCCACCTGCCCCGCCATAATGTGCTGCTGAATCGCCTTCCAGTATTCCGGGTCGAGCAGATCTTTGTGGTAGTGGTAGAAGTGCTTTTTCACCCGCGGGTCGGTGAGCAGAAAATTCTCGAATTCTTCCGGGAAAATGTCGTGGGTCCCGACTGAATACCAGGGTTCGGCGGAAAGTTCGTCTTCCTCGGTGCGTGCTTGCGGCATCTTGCGGAAATTGCAATTGGTGAGATACTCAATCTCGTCGTAGTCGTAGAACACCACTCGTTTGTAGCGCGTCAGCCCGAAGTTCTTGTAGAGAAGGTCGCCTGGAAAAATGTTGGCCGTGGCAAGCTGCTTGATCGCGTTGCCGTACTCGAAAAGCGCATGGCGGATCTCCTCGTCATTCGCCTTTCCCAGATACATATTGAGTGGGTGCAACCGGCGCTCGATGTAAAGGTGCTTGATGAAGAGCGTATCGCCCTCCTCTTCGAGTTGGGACGGGATTTCCCTGCGTACCTCTTTGAGCAATTCCGGGGTAAAGCGGTCCTTCGGAAAGGCGACATCGGAATACTCCAGCGTGTCGGCCATGCGCCCCACACGGTCGTGGTATTTGACGAGCTGGTATCTCTCTTTCACAGTCTGCCGGTCAACTTCCTTGGACGGTGGAAATACGTCCTTGATGACCTTGAACACATACGGAAAAGAAGGCAGAGTGAACACCAGCATCACCAGGCCTTTGATGCCGGGCGCGATGACGAAATCGTCGCTGGAATGCTTGAGGTGGTGCAGGAAGTCGCGGTAGAAAAGGTTCTTGCCGTGCTTTTGCCATCCCAGCAGGGTGTAAAGCTCCCACTTGGGCTTGCTCGGCAGCATGCTGCTCAGGAACTGCACGTAGACCGAAGGCACTTCGACATCGGCCATGAAATAGGCGCGGCTTGAGCTGAATAGGATGTTGAGGTGGTCCTGCTTCAACAGGATCGTATCCAGATAAAGCTTGCCGGTATTGTCGTAAAGAATCGGCACGGCAAACGGATGCTCGTTGTTGCCGTTGATGAACTTGCCGACGATGTAGGCGCCCTTGTTGCGGTAAAGCAGCGAGCTCAACACCTGGATTTGATGGTTGGCCTCAAGATACAGCGGTCGCTGGAAGTGCTGGCGGCATGCCTTGAGCACATAGCGCATATCGCGAGGCAAATCGGCAAACAGCGGCTTCAGGTCATAGTCACGGATGAGTTGGATCAGCGCATCGCGCAAGCCCGCCTTGCCGGGGTAATAATAACGGTAAGACGGCGGATCCGATTCGATGTCGTCGGTTGAGACCGCCGGCCGCACAAAAATGAAGTTGTTGTGGAAATAGGTGCGATGCAGGATTTTGCAGGACACCGAATTAAAATAGGTTTCCGCGAGCTCCGGCTGCTTGTGATAGGTAAGCAAGCCGATATAATGCAGCTTGATTTGCCTCCAGGCGGTGTCGACCAGTGAGCCCGCGCCGAATTCTTTTTCCAGCCGTTCGACCCCTTCCACCACCCGTTTATCGTAAAACTGGATTCTTTCCTTTGAGGCTTGCTGCACCGCCGCCCAGTCCTGGTTTTCGAAGCGCTCCTTGGCGGCCCGGCTGGTTTCGCGGAAGATGCGGTAGTGCTTGTTGAAGCCTTCCAAAATCGCCTGCGCGATGGCGTAAGCGGCCTGATTCTGTCCGAGTTCGCGGAATGACTGCTGCATGGGCATGAATTCACTGTTCCGGGCGCAGGCCGCGGAAAAGCACGGCCAGGCCCGCCAGCACGAACAGGATAAACCACAGGAGCGCCCATCCCGGAATAGAAAGTCCGAGAAAGCTCCACGCGATTTTCCCGCAGTCGCCCGAACCCTTGAAAATCATGGGCAGCGCCTTGGACAAGGGAAAAGCATCGAGCAGATATTCCAGGTCCGGCCCGCAGGCGACGCTTTTTGCCGGCGGGAAACTCTGCAGCCACACATGCCGTCCCGCAACGCCGGCGCCCAGGCCCGCGCAAAGAGAAAGCGTCACGGCATAGACTGCCTTGCCGATTCCGTGAGGATTATGAATAGCCGCAACCAGCGCCGTGAGACCGGCCGCGATAAAGGCCAGGCGCTGCAAGATGCACAACGGGCAAGGCTCGAGGTGCTCCACGTGCTGCAGGTAGAGCCCAAAAGCCAGCAGGCCCAGGCACGCCAGGAAAACGGCGAGGAAAATCAGGCGGACTTTCATAGAGAAAGCGATTGTATCAGTGCTCAAACCGGCTCGCCATTACCGGTCGTTGGCACCCGGGTGACGGCCCGAGTCCGCGAAAGAGGCTTCGCAGCAATTTTCACCGGGCAAAAGAAACCGGCACTGCCCTTAGAGGCAGTGCCGGCTGCTTTTCTGCCGGCACGCATTGAGCGGGCGCACTCTTTCGCCGGGCAGGGGTCCCGCCCGGCTTCCGCCACCCGCCCGCCGCGCCTGCTATCTCAGATGTTTGCTGACCAGCTTGGTCATTTCAAACATGGAAACTTGCCGCTTGCCGCCAAAAACATCGCGCAGCTTGTCGTCGGCATTGATCATGCGCCTGTTCATGCTGTCTTGTAGGCCGTTTCGCTTGATGTAGCCCCACAGTTTCTTGGTGACTTCGGTGCGCGGCATGGCGCTGGATCCCACCACAGCGGCGAGCGAGGCGGTGGGTGTCATTGGCTTCATGAACGCGGGATTAGGCTTGCGCTTGGCCCCGCTCTTCTTCTTGGCTGCGCGCGGAGCGGCTTTTCTCTTCATTACTGATTTCTTAGCAGTCTTCTTGCCCTTTTTCTTCATTGCCATAGTTTTATTCCCTCTCTTAAAAGATGTGAAAATCAATGTTCAGGCTTCCCTTGCCTCCAGCTACAGCAAAGTGCGAGGAAAGCATGCCTATAGTAAGGGTGGTTTGTCAACCATTTTTGGGCGAAACCGGCAAAACACCACTCAGGCTTTTTTAAGCTTGCCCAGAAAATGCTTGCGGAATTTGGCCACCTTCGGCTCCACCACGAACATGCAGTAGGGCTGAACCGGGTTGCGCTGGAAATATTCCTGGTGGTAATTCTCCGCCGGATAGAAAGTCTGGGCCGGCGCCACCTCGGTGACGATGGGCGAACTCCAAATATGCGCGCCGTTCAGGCTCTTAATCACTTCTTCCGCCGCCGTTTTTTGCTCGAGCGTGTGGTAAAAAATCGCCGAGCGGTATGGTGTGCCCACATCGTTGCCCTGGCGGTTAAGCGTCGTGGGGTCATGAATCACGAAAAACACCTCGAGGATTTCCCTGAAGGAAACCGTGGAGGGGTCGAAACGGATTTGCACTACTTCGGTGTGCCCCGTCCTGCCGCTGCAGACCTGTTCATAGGTGGGATTGGCCGTGGTGCCGCCCATGTAGCCGGATTCCACCGATTTGACGCCTTTGAGTTCGTCGTAGACCGCTTCCAGGCACCAAAAGCATCCTCCGGCCAGAGCGGCAATTTCACTGCTTGCGTGGTTTTCCTGTTGCATCATGGCTGCTTTTGATTGGGACTTAACAGGGTGTTGAAGAACTCCACGGGGCCGCGGCGTCGGCTTTCCGGGATGGGATGCGCGAAGCGAGCCGCGTCGAATAGCCGTTGCCTATTCGCAAGGCGAGCGACAAAGCAGACCGCCCGGAAAGCCACGCCCCAGCCGGGTTTGCACGAAAAATGCCCAT
>DASZZH010000012.1 GCA_035543335.1 Burkholderiales bacterium | reverse complement strand
CAGGCCGGAGTCATGGCGTCAGTGTTGATGTCGTCGAGCAGATCGTCGATCGTCAGGTCGCTCATTCGAAGATCGAGCTCCCCGCGGAGCTGCTTCCGGATGAGCTCCGGATCTTTGGTCAGGAACAGAACGCGCTTGCCTTGCGTCAGGCGGATGATGGGTTCGGGTTTCATGGCAGTCCTTTGGGAGCAGAGATCAGCGACTAGAGATCAGAGATCAGGAAGAGTGATCTAGGGTTTTCCTGATCTCTGATCTCTGATCTCTGGCGAGGGGGTGTAGCTCAGCTGGGAGAGCGCCTGCTTTGCAAGCAGGAGGTCATCGGTTCGATCCCGTTCAGCTCCACCACTTCCAGGTGAAGAGTTAAGAGTGATGGGTGAGGAGTGAAAAACTCTTTACCCCTTACTCTTCACTCCTTACGAGTGAAACGGCTGTATCGCTCTTTAACAAAATGGAAGAAGTAAAGTTTTGGTTCGTCGGAACCGGCGGCTTCGGCTGCCCGTTTTGCGCGAATCAGAACCTGGGTTTAGATTGTATCGCCCTTTCAGTCTTTAGTCGGGTTGAAGGGGCGCAAACACCTGTAGCTAGTGCTTCGGGCGGCAACGTCTGAGGCCTTAAGGTTATAGGATCAAGCGAACAAGTGCATGAGGTGGATGCCTTGGCGATTACAGGCGATGAAGGACGTAGTAGCTTGCGATAAGCCTCGGGGAGCCGGCAAACAGGCTTTGATCCGTGGATGTCCGAATGGGGAAACCCGGCCCGCAAGGGTCACCGGCACCTGAATACAATAGGGTGTCAGGAGCGAACCTGCTGAACTGAAACATCTAAGTAGGCAGAGGAACAGAAATCAACCGAGATTCCGAAAGTAGTGGCGAGCGAAATCGGAACAGCCCAGCTAGGAAAGCGCATTCGATTTAACAGAACAGTCTGGAAAGTCTGGCCATAGCGGGTGATAGCCCCGTAGGTGAAAGGCCGGATGCGCGGATAGCGATGAGTAGGACGGGACACGTGGAATCCTGTCTGAACATGGGGGGACCATCCTCCAAGGCTAAATACTCGTAATCGACCGATAGTGAACCAGTACCGTGAGGGAAAGGCGAAAAGAACCCCGGGAGGGGAGTGAAATAGATCCTGAAACCGCATGCATGCAAAAAGTCAAAGTCCCGCAAGGGATGATGGCGTACCTTTTGTATAATGGGTCAGCGACTTACATTCAGTAGCAAGCTTAACCTTTTTAGGGAAGGCGCAGCGAAAGCGAGTCCGAACAGGGCGATTTAGTTGCTGGGTGTAGACCCGAAACCGGATGATCTACTCATGGCCAGGATGAAGGTAGGGTAACACCTGCTGGAGGTCCGAACCGACTACTGTTGCAAAAGTAGCGGATGAGCTGTGGGTAGGGGTGAAAGGCTAAACAAATCCGGAAATAGCTGGTTCTCTCCGAAAACTATTTAGGTAGTGCCTCATATATCACCTTCGGGGGTAGAGCACTGTTATGGCTAGGGGGCCGTCAAGGCCTACCAAACCATGGCAAACTCCGAATACCGAAGAGTGCAGTATGGGAGACAGTGCACCGGGTGCTAACGTCCGGACACGAAAGGGAAACAACCCAGACCCTCAGCTAAGGTCCCCAAGTACAGTTAAGTGGGAAACGAAGTGGGAAGGCTAAAACAGTCAGGAGGTTGGCTTAGAAGCAGCCACCCTTTAAAGAAAGCGTAATAGCTCACTGATCGAGTCGTCCTGCGCGGAAGATGTAACGGGGCTCAAACTGTACACCGAAGCTAGGGATGTGTGCACTTCACTTTAAGCAATTCGTTTAAATTTCCTCAGAAAAGAGCGCTCGCGAGCACATGTGCGTAAGCACTAGTGCGAGCAAAGCGTGAGCTTCAGTGAAGGCTCATATTGGTGAAGCCAATGTGATGCCGGAACTAAAGCGCTCTTTTACTGATAGAGGATGTCAGACGGGGTGAGGAAAAGGCGCGTGAAGGAGTCACTTAGTCGCTTAAAGGAAGTGCATACGTGGTAGGAGAGCGTTCCGTACGCCTGTGAAGGCGCATCGAGAGGTGTGCTGGAGGTATCGGAAGTGCGAATGCTGACATGAGTAGCGTTAAAGCGGGTGAAAAGCCCGCTCGCCGAAAGCCCAAGGTTTCCTGCGCAACGTTCATCGGCGCAGGGTGAGTCGGCCCCTAAGGTGAGGGCGAAAGCCGTAGCTGATGGGAATCAGGTTAATATTCCTGAACCGTTGACCAATGCGATGGGGGGACGGAGAAGGTTAGGCAAGCCGGGTGTTGGATGTCCCGGTTTAAGCGTGTAGGCATGCCCTTCAGGCAAATCCGGAGGGCTTAGCTGAGGCGTGATGACGAGCGGGCTTGTCTCGCGAAGTTGCCGATACCCCGCTTCCAGGAAAATCCCCTAAGCTTCAGTTGGTCAAGACCGTACCGCAAACCGACACTGGTGGGCAGGATGAAAATTCTAAGGCGCTTGAGAGAACTCGGGAGAAGGAACTCGGCAAATTGACACCGTAACTTCGGAAGAAGGTGTGCCTTTGTAGCGTGAAGTTGTACAAACGGAGCGCGAAAGGGCTGCAAAAGATCGGTGGCTGCGACTGTTTATTAAAAACACAGCACTCTGCAAACACGATGAGTGGAAGTATAGGGTGTGACGCCTGCCCGGTGCCGGAAGGTTAAGTGATGGGGTGCAAGCTCTTGATCGAAGCCCCGGTAAACGGCGGCCGTAACTATAACGGTCCTAAGGTAGCGAAATTCCTTGTCGGGTAAGTTCCGACCTGCACGAATGGCGTAACGATGGCCACACTGTCTCCTCCCGAGACTCAGCGAAGTTGAAATGTTTGTGATGATGCAATCTCCCCGCGGCTAGACGGAAAGACCCCGTGCACCTTTACTGTAGCTTTACATTGGACTTTGATGAGGTCTGTGTAGGATAGCTGGGAGGCGTTGAAGCGGTGCCGCTAGGCATCGTGGAGCCATCGGTGAAATACCAGCCTGATGTTATCGAGGTTCTAACCTTGCCCCGTAATCCGGGGTGGGGACCGTGTATGGTAGGCAGTTTGACTGGGGCGGTCTCCTCCCAAAGAGTAACGGAGGAGTACGAAGGTATCCTAGGTACGGTCGGACATCGTACTGATAGTGCAATGGCAAAAGGATGCTTGACTGCGAGACTGACAAGTCGAGCAGATGCGAAAGCAGGTCATAGTGATCCGGTGGTTCTGTATGGAAGGGCCATCGCTCAACGGATAAAAGGTACGCCGGGGATAACAGGCTGATTCCTCCCAAGAGTTCATATCGACGGGGGAGTTTGGCACCTCGATGTCGGCTCATCACATCCTGGGGCTGTAGCCGGTCCCAAGGGTATGGCTGTTCGCCATTTAAAGTGGTACGTGAGCTGGGTTTAAAACGTCGTGAGACAGTTTGGTCCCTATCTGCCGTGGGCGTTGGAAGTTTGAGGGGGGCTGCTCCTAGTACGAGAGGACCGGAGTGGACGAACCTCTGGTGTACCGGTTATGACGCCAGTCGTACAGCCGGGTAGCTAAGTTCGGAAGAGATAAACGCTGAAAGCATCTAAGCGTGAAACTTGCCTCAAGATGAGACTTCCCGGGAGGTCAACTCCCCTAAAGGTTCGTCGAAGACGACGACGTTGATAGGCGGGATGTGTAAGCGCAGTAATGCGTTGAGCTAACCCGTACTAATTGACCGTGCGGCTTGATCCTATAACCTTAAGCGACAACCAGCTCTCAGCGTTCGGCTGTCAGCGAGGGTCGGTGTTTGCGAAATACAATTCTTAACCCTGCTTCTTCCTTTTTGCTGCGATTGGCCGACGGCTGAATGCCGAAAGCTGACCGTTAAACCGTTACGCTTGGCGGCAATAGCGGAGTGGACCCACCCCTTCCCATCCCGAACAGGGCCGTGAAACGCTTCAGCGCCGATGATAGTGTGCAGTTCGCATGCGAAAGTAGGTCACCGCCAGGCACCATAAAATAAAAAGCCCTCCTCGTGAGGGCTTTTTTGTTTTAAGCGAAGCTTGCCCGGTGACCTACTTGAGTTTACGACAAGACGCCGCGTTGCAAATCTTGTCTAGTACCCCAATCCGGTTTTTTCACAGGTCCGGGCGCTGTCAAGGTAGTTGTCGCATAAAACAGAATTCAAATTCTGCACGATGCGCTCATGCCACGGCCTTTTCCATGAGTGCGATCTTCGGTGGTGGATTCAGCCAGACATGCTCCGGGTCGTTCCACTGCCGCACACCGCGCGACCAGCGGCGCGGGTTGCGCGCCCCGTGCGGCCTTCGTACACGCGCTGGCGGCCGCGGCCTGTCCTGAGCGTGGTCGAAGGGCTCAGCACTCACCATAACGCCAAATGTGCGCGCCCCAAGTTGCCCCGAGAGCACGCCCTGATCAGCTGCATCGGTCACGAACCCGTCGCGGCGAAGCGTGATTCGCGCCGCGCGAGCACCGAAGGCGCGCAGCGTGGGATGAAATTTCCTATCCGTTCCTGTTTATCTCAGGTGTATGTCGCCGAACAGTCCCAGCAATCCGACGACGATCAGATATGCCGCGACGATGTAGTTCAGCATCCGGGGCACGATGAGAATGAGAATGCCGGCGAGTAGCGATACCAGTGGGGCAAGGCTCAAGGTGATGTTCATGGCGTTATCCTTTCTTAGGTCTACAGGTTCTCGACGATCTCGTAACACCCGCAAGAGGCCGGCGCGACTTTACCGCCTTCAACGGGATGATCGGCTTGTCCTGACGTAGCGTCATGGCGTGCACGTCGATGTGCGGCTCGAGCGCCGCACCATCACCGTTACTTGAGCCGCATGTCATTCTTGACGGACGTCACACCCTTGACGCCGCGCGTCACCTCGACCGCTTTGTATATATTGGCCTGGGTGCTGACGAAGCCGCTCAACTGAACTACGCCTTTGAAGGTTTCGACGTTGATTTCAGCGGATTTCAAACCCGGCTCGTCAAAAATCGCGGCCTTGACCTTCGTTGTGATGACGGAGTCATCAATATACTCGCCCGTGCCTTCCCGCGTCGAGGTGGCGGCGCAACCCAGAACAGTCGTCAACAGAACAACACTGAAAAAAGCGGAAAAGCGTTTAAATTGTTGCATGATTAAACTCTCCATGTAATACGAACGATAAAAACCAGCGAACCTCGCGGAAACCGGTGAGTTCACGCGGCGGACTGACGCCGCTATCGCGAACTCGTACGGTTATTGTTCGCTCCATCGTTGCGGCAATTCTCCGCCTGGTGAAGCGTTCGCTCTGTTCGCCAGCGTACATACGGTGCCAAGTCCTCGTCGTAAGCTTGCGCGGAGTGCTGCCCATGTTCCTCGAGAGCCGCTTTCAGCGGGTAATTGATCAGATTCGGGCCACCGGGCCCATTCCCTTGCGGCTCGAGCTGTGGAACGGGCGCTGCTTCGATCTATCTCAGAAGCCCACGGTCACGGTTGCCATTCCAAAGCTGTCGGCGCTCCGGTACTTCATTTCCCCCGATCTGAACAAGCTGGGTGAGGCCTTCGTTGAGGGCCACATCCGGGTCGAGGGGTCGATCCACGAGGTTTTCAGGATCGCGGAGAGCTTGGCGCGCCGCGCCACCACCACCACCACGCGCTCCGGATTCCGCCGGTTCACGCGCCACACCCGCAACCGCGACCGCAAGGCGATCGAGTACCACTACGATGTCTCGAACGACTTCTATTCACTGTTCCTGGATCGGAACATGGTCTATTCCTGCGCTTACTACCGGAAAGAGGACGATTCTCTCGAGACGGCCCAGGTGCAGAAGCTGGACCATATTCTGGACAAGCTGATGCTGAAACCGAGCGAGCGCTTTCTCGACATCGGTTGCGGCTGGGGGGCGTTGATTATGCGGGCGGCGAAGAAGTATGGCGCCCTCGCAACCGGGATCACGCTTTCAAAAGAACAATTCGCGCATGTGCGCGAGCGGGTCCGGGCCGAAGGCTTGGAAGATCGCTGCGTCGTCGAGCTGCGCGACTATCGTGATGTGCCGGGGACCGGCGTATTCGACAAAATCGCGAGCGTCGGCATGTTCGAGCACGTGGGCTTGAAGAACTTGCGCGCCTACTTCGGCAAGATCCGCTCGCTCCTGAAAAACGGCGGAGCGGTCCTCAACCACGGCATCACGACCAGCGACGTAGACAGCCGCTGGATGGGCCTGGGGGCGGGGGAGTTCATCGACCGCTACGTGTTTCCGGACGGCGAACTGCCGCACCTTGCCCTCGTGCTGCAGGAGATGTCTGCGGCCGGGCTGGAGGTGACCGACGTGGAATCGTTGCGGCGCCATTACGCGCGCACGGCGCACGAATGGGCAAGCCGCCTCGAATCGAACCGCGAGCGTGCGGTACGCATGGTCGGTGACAAGCGGCTTCGCATCTGGCAGATCTATCTCGCCGGCTGCGCTTACGGCTTTGGGAAGGCGTGGATGAACGTCTATCAGGTTCTCGGATGCAAGGCCGAAAACACCGGGGCTAACCCGCTGCCGCTCACGCGGGAATACGTGTATGACCGGTGAGGCGGGAGATCGTCAGCGCCGAGATGCGGAAAGCCCTGGAAGCTCGGGGCCGATCATCAGGCTGCGACCCTTTCGGGAAGCAAGCGATCCGATTCGCGTTTGACTACTGCATAACACTCGCAGACCCGTGCTTCCAGCTTCGGACGGTCCAGCACGGTGATCTTGCCGCGGCTGTAATGAATCAATCCGGCCGTTTGCAGCTTGCCGGCGGCCTCGGTCACGCCCTCGCGGCGCACTCCCAGCATGTTGGCAATCAGCTCCTGGGTCATGGTCAGCTCGTTCGAGCGCAGTCGGTCCAGGCTCAAGAGCAGCCAGCGGCATAACTGCTGCTCGACCGCATGGTGCCGGTTGCACACTGCGGTCTGCGCCATCTGCGTGATCAGCGCCTGCGTGTAGCGCAGCAGCAGATGCTGCAGCGGGCCGCCGCGCTCGAATTCCCGTTTGAGGATCTTTGATGCGAGGCGGTACGCGTAGCCGGCGCTTTGCACCACCGCGCGGCTGGGCGTGGATTCCCCGCCCATGAACATCGCAATGCCGACCAGGCCTTCATGCCCCACGACCGCGATTTCCGCCGACGCACCGTCTCTCATGACGTAGAGGAGCGACACGATGCAGTCGGTGGGGAAATACACGTAGTCCAATTTGCCGCCTGACTCGTAGACGGCCAAGGCGAGCGGCAGCGCCACGAGCTCCAAGTCCGGCAGCAGGCGCTCGTAATCCGCCGCAGGCAGCGCGGCAAGAAGATTATTTTGAGCGGGGGTATGGGTTCCGGATGCGGCGAGATTCTTGCTCATAGTCACCTCCAATCAGGGCCGTAGCAAAAGCAAGGTCCCCGTGCCAGAAGATCGGGGATAGCCACATTTTACACTTTATGTTCGCTAGCGCACAGAACATCCTGCAGCAAGGGCGGACGCTCTTACACTCGCCATCTCCGGTCGAAACAAAATTGCGACATGCGTGATCATGATTGATGGATTCAGCGTTGTTTTCCGGCGTTTTCGATCTTCCGTGGTGGGGTTACGTGCTCGCGGCGCTCGCGCTGACGCACGTCACCATCGCTTCGGTGACGATATTTATTCACCGGTGCCAAGCCCATCGCGCGCTCGACCTTCATCCCGCGGTAAGCCACTTTTTCCGTTTCTGGCTGTGGCTCACGACCGGCATGGTGACCAAGGAATGGGCCGCCATCCACCGCAAGCATCACGCCAAGTGCGAGACCGCGGACGACCCGCATAGCCCGGAGCCGAACGGATGACCATCGATTACGACATGGAGAAGACGACGGCAGGGTGGAAGGTCTACGCTATCAAGATCGCCGGCATCAGCCTGATTACGACCTACCGGTTGACTTTTGACCAAACTATTAGTGATAATTAAAACGGTGAAGCTCCGCGCGAAAGCGATTGTGCAGAACGTCAGCGTGCGCACCGACAAGGGGTCGGTCGATTACATCGATGGTTTTCGGTTTTCTGGATTCAGATAAAGAGGGGAAACAAATGAACAGATTCGAAAGCGTTACTAAGCCACTGATGTGGTCCATGGCATTACTGCTGGTCGCTTTTGTGGCGGGATGTGGTAGTGGAGGAAGGGATCCAATCTTCGGCAGCGCCGCAACCGCAACTGGTGCAGGCGGCGGCCCCGGACCGGCAGGTGCAGCGCCCAACCTTGGAGCGGCCGGCGCGTTGGGAGGTTTCAGCGGCGGCGGCGGCGCCGGGGCGACCAACGAGGGGATTCTTACCCAGATCAATGGTGGGAATATGGCGACCACCGCTACTGTACCTACGGCGGTGACTGGATTCCACGATTCGGCAGGAGATATCTATACGGAAACGCTGCTGAACATCGGCGCGGTGAGCGGGCTGATCTTCACGTGTACCCATTCCACCACGGGCCCCACGTCCGCTGCTGTAAATCCCGTCTCATGCACGATTGCAAACAATGCCCTAGCCGCCGCACAAGCGGCGTTTAACGATCTCTCGCCAGCTTCACGACCCGGCGGGTTGAATCCGGGTGCCAACCTGTCCGGGCTAACCCTCGCTCCTGGCCTCTATACAGCCCCCGCGGGGCAGTTCCTGATACGGAACGGCACCGTAGATCCGGCAGGAGATTTGACCCTCGACGGCCAAGGCAACGCGAATGCTGTCTGGGTGTTCCAGATGGCGTCTACGCTCGATGTGGGCGGTCCGGGAGCGGCATTCCCTCGAAGCGTCAATTGTATCAAAGGGTGCCAGGCCAAGAACGTCTTTTGGCAGGTGGGCAGCTCCGCCACGATCAACGCCGGTGGTGGCGGCACCATGGTGGGGACCATCATCGCTTCTTCAGCAATCTCGTTCTCGACCGCCGGAACCCCCCCCATCACGACGCTGAACGGCAGAGCGATGGCCCTTAATGCTTCGGTCACGATGACCAACACCATCATCAATATTCCTGCCCCGTAATTGGTGGCGCTCGATGACTTGCACCAAGTTATTTTGGAGAAAAAACATGAAGAGAGTAGCTAAAACCGTAGGGACGCTGGGTCTGGGGGCACTCGCTGCAATCGCCAGCTCATTCGCAGTGGCGGACGATTCGGGCTGGTACGGCGGGTTCAACATTGGTGCGTCAGAAGCGAAAATCGACGACGCGCGGATCATCGGCGGCCTGCGGGGATCAGGCCTTGCCACCACCTCGATCACCGATGACGATCGCGACTTCGGCTATAAGCTTTTTGGCGGGTACCAGTTCATCAAGTATTTTGCCCTTGAAGGCGGCTATTTCGATCTGGGAAAGTTCGGTTTTAAGGCGACCACGGTACCGCCGGGAACACTGAGCGGCAACATCAACCTCAAAGGCCTGAATCTCGACGCCGTCGGCATTCTGCCCATCACTGAAAAGTTTTCTGCGTTTGGCCGGTTCGGCGTGCAGTACGCGCGGGCCAAAGACTCTTTCGCCGGAACCGGAGCCGTCGTGGTGGCGAATCTCAACCCCAGCAGGCGCGCGACAAACTACAAGTTCGGCCTGGGGCTTCAGTACGCTTTCACTGAATCTCTCGGAATGCGCGTCGAGGCGGAACGCTACCGGATCAACGATGCAGTCGGCAACCGCGGCGACATCGATCTTTTCTCGGCCGGCCTGGTCTATCGGTTCGGCGGGAAAACGCCGGCCCCCGCCCCTGCGCCCGAACCTGTTGCCCCCGCCCCTGCGCCCGAACCTGTTGCCGCCGCCCCTGCGCCCCGGCCGGTGGTCGTGACGCCGCCGCCAGCGCCGAGGAAGGTGACTTTCTCCGCGGATTCCTCCGCGAATTCTCTTTTCGATTTCGGCAAGGCGATCTTGAAGCCTGGGGGCAAACAGGCCCTCGACAAGTTTGCTGCAGACCTGAGGGGCGCCAACTTTGACGTCATGACGGTAACGGGACACACCGACCGGATCGGTTCGTACGCATACAACATGAGGCTTTCGACGCGCCGCGCCGAAGCGGTCAAGGACTATCTGGTGGCATCCGCAGGGATCCCGTCCGGCAAGATCGCGGCCAGAGGAATAGACGGATCAGAACCCGTGACGAAGCCCGGTGAATGCAAAGGCAAGAAAGCAACCAAGACTCTGATCGCCTGCCTGCAGCCTGATCGCCGCGTGGTAGTCGAAGTTACCAGCACGAGGTAATGCCCGCTGCTTGAGCCCGGCTAGAGACCAGGGTGCTGCGGGCCATCCTGGTTGTCGCGCCTGATGGCGACCCTAGGTCGCGGTGATTTGCGGAAGCAGGCGGTCGTATTCGCGTTTCACCACCGCATAACACTCGCAGACCCGTGCTTCCAGCTTCGGACGGTCCAGCACGGTGATCTTGCCGCGGCTGTAATAGATCAATCCCGCCGCCTGCAACTTGCCGGCTCACGGGAGCTGCCCTTTAACCCTTTTCTCGCAATTGAATTTCCTCTGCGTCCTCTGCGGTGAGCGTTTTGATGAGGGAAGCCTTACGACGCTGACCCTATCCCGGAACCCGGTTAATTAAACCTTCGACCCACACGAAAGTCGGATGAACCCAGATTCAATGTCCTTCGCGATCTGGGCAATCATCATTGGAGCGCTGCTGACGACAATGGCCTTATCAGGCTCGTTGTTGAAGCGCCTTCCTTTGAGCACTGCGATACTCTATCTGGCTGCCGGTGTCGGGCTCGGTCCCGCCGGATGGGCGCTCATGACGCCTCACCCGCTGTTGCACTCCGCCATCCTGGAAAGAATGACCGAGGTCGCGGTGCTCATCTCGCTGTTCGCCGCCGGCCTGAAACTTGGTCTTCCGCTGTCGGACAAGCACTGGCGTATGCCGGTCCGTCTGGCATTCGTTTCGATGACGCTGACTGTGGCGCTGATCGTCGTAATCGGGATGTTCGGCCTCGGCCTGTCACTGGGCGCGGCGGTCCTGCTTGGAGGGATCCTTGCGCCCACCGACCCGGTTCTGGCCTCGGACGTGCAGGTGGAAAACGCGGGCGATCGCGACCGGTTGCGCTTCAGCCTGACGGGGGAAGGCGGCCTCAACGATGGCGCCGCGTTTCCTTTCGTGATATTGGGCCTTGGCTTGCTCGGCCTGCACGACCTGGGCACGGCGGGCTGGCGTTGGCTCGCGATCGATGTGTTCTGGGCGATCGCAGGCAGCCTGCTGATCGGGGGGGCTTTGGGCGCGCTGATTGGGAAGCTCGTGGTCTATCTGCGCAGCCGCCATAAGGAGTCCGTCGGGCTCGACGAGTTTCTGGCGCTGGGCCTCATTGCGCTGGCCTACGGGGTTGCGGTGCTCAGTCACACCTATGGCTTTCTGGCCGTGTTTGCCGCGGGCCTTGCCCTGCAGCGCGTGAAAGAACAAGACGTGGGCGACGGCCGGGCGGCCGTGGGACCTGCCGGTCTGCAGAGCAAGCAAACGCAGGAAGAGCATGCCACTGACCCGGAACATGCCAGCGCCTACATGATGCAGGCGGTGCGGGGTTTCAACGAACAACTGGAACGGATCGGCGAGGTGGCCGTGGTTCTGGTGGTTGGCGCGATGCTCGCCTTCACCACTGTCGCCGCCAGCACCGCCTGGTTCGTCCTGCTCCTCTTTGTAGTGGTGCGTCCCGTGTCGGTATGGCTTGGATTGCTCGGCGCGCCCATATCGCGCGACCAGCGCATCCTGATTTCCTGGTTCGGCATCCGCGGAATCGGCTCGATTTACTACCTGATGTACGCGATCAATCATGATTTGCCCCGTCCGTTGGCTGAACAGATCATCGCCATCACGCTTACCACGGTGACTGTCTCCATCGTGCTTCACGGCATCTCCGTGACCCCTCTGATGGATCTCTATGCGAAGAGAAAGGCAAGGCGCTCCGGCCGCTAACCGGCGGGAACGATCAATCCTTTCGTGCGCGGCCGACTTTCATGAATGCCTCGGCTTCCTGGTAGGCATTCGTGGCGGCGGCATTGACCTCGGTGTCTTTGATCCGGTCCTGCCGGCAGCGCGGCGAGAAGATGGCTCTGCCGGGGCGATTGACGTGCGGACAAAGTTGGGTTCTTAACCATCGGCATGGACCATGCTTGAGAGCGCATCGATGGGTGTTCCGATCTCGTATCGAACAGATCGTGCCTCTATATGTACGATATCGTGTACGATATCGCACAGAGTGCTTTTTTGGCAAGCAGGCTGCAGGAATGATTTGCACCACCACACCCTTCGAAACGCCGGTCGAATGTCCGTAGGATAACGGATCAGAATCGCAAGTTCTTGATTATCCAGTAACACCGGCACAAGGCCGCTTCGATGCCCCGGCGATCGAGAATGTGGAGATGGCCGCGGCTATAGCGGATCAGTTTGCGTTCCTGCAGAGCGCTGGCGGCCAGGGTGAATCCGACTCGCTGCACGCCCAGCATGTCCGCCAGAAATTCGTGCGTCAGGCGCAATTTGTTCGACGGTGCGAGGTCGCAATCTTCTGTTGCCGGCCCGACAAGCGCAGTTCCCCCTCCGGATCGTTGTACGCTTTTCACGGAAATCGGCCATGTCCAAAACAGGAAACGGTCCCACCCTTGCCGCCGATACTGGCAAGGCGGATGGCATCACCGAAGTGCGACGCCAGAAGGCCTTGCTTAAAACCGGGGCTTTGCAGAATGCGATTTTCAATAGCGCCAACTTTTCGAGTATCGCCACCGACGAGAAGGGCGTCATTCAAATATTCAATGTCGGCGCCGAGCGCATGCTGGGCTACACGGCCGCCGACGTCCTGAACAAGATCACCCCGGCCGACATTTCCGATCCGCAGGAAGTGATCGCTCGCGCCAAGGCGTTAAGCACCGAACTCGGCACACCGATCACGCCGGGCTTCGAGGCCCTGGTCTTCAAGGCCGCGCGCGGGATCGAGGACATCTACGAATTGACCTACATCCGCAAGGACGGCAGCCGCTTTCCGGCCATCGTGTCGGTCACGGCGCTGCGCGATGCTCAAGGTGGAATCATCGGTTATCTATTAATCGGCACCGATAATACCGCGCGCAAGCAGGTCGAAGCAGAGCAGAAGAAGCTCGATCAGCGTCTGCGCGACCAGCAGTTCTACACGCGCTCTCTCATCGAATCCAACATCGACGCGCTGATGACTACCGATCCGTCCGGCATCATTACAGACGTCAACAAGCAGATGGAGGCGCTCACCGGTTGCACGCGTGACGAGTTGATCGGCGCGCCGTTCAAGAATTACTTCACCGATCCGGAGCGGGCCGAGGCAGCTATTAAGCTGGTGCTGAGCGAAAAGAAGGTCACCGACTACGAGCTCACCGCGCGCGCCAGGGACGGTAAGGAAACTGTGGTGTCCTACAATGCGACCACCTTCTACGACCGAGATAGGACTCTGCAGGGCGTGTTCGCCGCAGCGCGCGACGTCACGGAGCGCAAACGTCTCGACCAGGCGCTGCAGGAAACGAACGTCGAGCTGGAGAGCGCCAAGTTCGCGGCGGAAAAAGCCAACCTCGCGAAATCGGATTTCCTTTCCAGCATGAGCCATGAGTTGCGCTCCCCGCTCAATGCGATCCTCGGTTTCGCCCAATTAATGGAGTCGGGTTCGCCGCTGCCAACACCCACCCAAAAAGCCAGCATCGACCAGATTCTCCAGGCGGGATGGTATCTGCTGCAGTTGATTAACGAAATCCTCGATCTCGCGTTGATCGAGTCCGGCAAGCTGTCGCTGTCGCTGGAACCCATGTCGCTGCCCGAAGTGCTGCTCGATTGCCAAGCCATGATCGAACCGCATGCACAAAAAAGCGGCATCCGCATGAGCTTTCCTCAGTTCGATTGCCCTTACTTTGTCAATGCCGATCGGACCCGGGTGAAGCAGGTTCTCATCAACCTTCTTTCCAACGCGATCAAATACAACAAGGTGGGCGGAACGGTCGTCGTGGACTGCATCGCGAGCACTCCAGGACGCATTCGCATTTGTGTCAAGGACACCGGCGAAGGATTGACTCCCGATAAACTAACGCAGCTTTTCCAGCCGTTCAATCGTCTCGGACAAGAGGCGAACGTTGAGGAAGGCACAGGCATCGGCCTGGTGGTGTGCAAGCGGCTGATCGAATTGATGGGGGGCGAAATCGGCGTGGAAAGCACGGTCGGTGTGGGCAGTATGTTCTGGATCGAACTGAACCTGACGGCTGAACCACAACCTGCCGCCGGCACAGCCGAACCCAGGGCTGTCGACCAGGCGCAAGTTCAAGCCGACGCACAGTTGCGCACCCTGCTCTATGTCGAGGACAACCCGGCCAATCTGATGCTGGTCGAGGATCTCATCGCGCGCCGGCCCGATATCCGCTTGCTGAGTGCGAGGGACGGCAACCGCGGCATCGAGATTGCGCGCGCCTCCCGGCCGGATGTAATCCTGATGGACATCAATCTGCCTGGCATCAGCGGTATCCAAGCGCTGAGAATCCTGGCTGAAGACCCGGCAACAGCGCACATCCCGGTGGTTGCGCTCAGTGCCAATGCAATGCCACGCGATATCGAGAAAGGTCTGGAGGCAGGATTCTTCCGTTATCTCACCAAACCTATCAAGGTCAACGAGTTCATGGATACGCTGGACGTGGCACTGAAATTTGCGAAAACGGAATCGGCCCGCGCAAATTAAAGAGGAAAAAGCATGATGGTTAGTGCACCCGACATTCTGAACGCCAGCATCCTGATCGTTGACGATCAGGAGTCCAATGTCAGCCTGCTGGAGCAATTGCTGAGTGAGGCCGGCTACACCTGCGTTGCCTCGACCATGAATCCGCACGAGGTCTTCGCGCTGCATCGCAAAAACCGCTACGACCTGATCCTGCTCGACCTGCAGATGCCCGGCATGGATGGATTCCAGGTGATGGAAGGCCTCAAGACAAACGATGCTGACAGGTACCTTCCGGTCATCGTGCTCACC
>DASZZH010000011.1 GCA_035543335.1 Burkholderiales bacterium | reverse complement strand
TGGGCTGCACCCGGTTCGGTGGACACCCACCTAAGCTAATTGCATCTGGTTTTCGAACTCCATCGGGCTCACATATCCGAGCGTCGAATGCCGGCGCCGCGGGTTATAGAAGCGCTCAATATAATCAAATACGTCGGCCTTCGCTTGTTCTCGTGTGCGATAGACCTTGCGCGCGACGCGTTCGGTCTTGAGCGACGAGAAGAAACTCTCCATGGCCGAGTTGTCCCAGACATTGCCTGATCGGCTCATGCTGCAGGTGACACCGTGTTCGGAAGCCAAGCGCTGAAACCGCTCGCTCGTGTACTGGCTGCCCTGATCCGAGTGATGCAGCAGTGCATCCGGCTTGCCGCGCCGCCAGAGAGCCATCATCAGTGCGTCGGTCACGAGTTGCGCCGTCATCGTCGCGCTCATCGACCAGCCTACGGCGCGTCGCGAGAACAGATCCAGCACCGCCGCCACATAGAGCCAACCCTCGGCGGTCCAGATGTAGGTAAAGTCGGCGATCCATTTGCGATTCGGCGCTGCCGCTTCGAATTGGCGGTCGAGCACGTTCGGCGCCACCGCGCTACTCAACCGTTCACCGGTGTCGCGCGGCAGGCTACGCCGCCTTGGGCGGGCGCGCAGGCCGTGGTGGGCCATGAGCCGCTCGATGCGGTGCAACCCGCACGCAAAACCCGCAGCCAGCAGGTCATGCCAGACACGCCGCGCACCGTAGGTCCGATCGCTTTGCAGGAAACTCGATCTCGCTTGCGCGCCCAGGACTTCGTCGCTGCGCGCCCGCGCACTGGGCGGCCGGGTCAGCCACGCATAGAACCCGCTACGCGAGACACCGAGGATCTCGCACAACCACGTCGCCGGCCAGATCCCTCGATGCTTTACAATGAAGCCAAACTTCACGTCGACTCCTTCGCAAAGTAGGCCGCGGCTTTTTTTAGGATGTCACGCTCGGCCTTGAGTCTGACATTCTCCCGTCGCAGCCGCTCAAGCTCTGCCTGCTCAGGCTTCATCTGGCCTGCCCCCGGGAACGCCTGTCCCGGATCGGCCGAAAACTCCTTGACCCAACGACGCAAGGTGACCTGACCAACATCCAGGTCGTGCGCCGCTTGCGTAAGCGCCACCCCGCGTTCCTTTACCAGCTTCACTGCCTCAAGCTTGAACTCCCGGCTGAATTTCCGTCTTTCCATCGTACACCTCCATAGGTATCATCCTACCTTAACAAGGTGTCCGTGAAACCGGGGGCAGCCCATCTGTCCTAGAATTGTTTGGCGGGATTTTGCTCTAGCGCGAAAATCACGAATTTCTGCTCTGGTCCGGAGCGCTGGTAGGCGCTTCGCCAAATCCTCATTGCGTCTGGCCTTTCTTGGGTTGGGCCGCAGCCCTGCGGCTTTGATTAATCAATTGCTCTAGCCAGGCGTCGACTTCAGATTCAAGCCACCCGACCGCACGTGCTCCGAGGGAAATAGGTTTCGGGAAAATTCCCTGAGAAATTTTGAGATAGACAGAGGAACGGCTAAGCCCGGTGCGAGCTTTGACCGCAGGAAGTCTTAGTATCGAGTGAGCCATGTTCGCGCCTCCTTATGCGCTGTTAAACATGGCTGGATTCTCAAGGATATTGGCGAGAGGACGTTAGGAAGATCTTTTGCCCTTTTTGCCCGGAATCTTCCGATGTGTCTGGACGATCCTTCGTACCAGGTCTTCGGTGACGCCCTCGTCATCAATATCGAGGGCGACGTTGACAGTCGTCGCGATAACCTGATTCAAGGGCTGATTGAAGTACGTTGTTACGTAGGTCGCCAAGCGGCGGACACACGCGTTGCGATACACCGTCTTCGATTTCTTCGGGGGCCTGGCAACGGGCATAGTGGCCACGAGGCTGGCGAGTTCAGCTAGGGCGTGTAGCATCTTCGGAAGAGGCCCGAACAGTGCCTGCGAAGTTAAAACGTGCAAGGGAGTATCCTCGGGTCCGGACCAAAAGCGGCCGCGGGTGAGTGCCCGCAGTTCGACGAGGACTTCGCGTAGAGACTGCGCTCGAAGATGCGCCGGGTCCCGTTGCCGCTTCGGCTTTAGGGGTGGACATTGCTCAATCCACGGCAGTCCCTGGTCCAAACTGTTCCAGGCAGTATATTGCTTGGAGGCGGGGCTGGGATCGAGTCCGCCGAGCGCTTCCCAAAGGTCGTTGGCGTGTTCGGCGATCCGGCGAAGCGTCTCGCGTTGCTGCGCCTCGGTCGGGTGGCTCTCCCAGTAGGAAGGCGGTTGTCCGGGATAAACGGCCGCCAGGAGATAACCGCGCAAGATAACTTCCTGAGCCCGGACATCAGGCTCCTGCGAAACGGTTGAATGGAAGTCTGCCTCGGAGAGCCGCCTCCATACGTCCCTCATCTCATCGCGCGTCGTCAGGCGCAGCAACCGCGCCCGGAGTTCCTCATTTTCCCAGATTGTCTGCTCTAGCCAGGTTTGCCCGAGTTCGCAGCTGCGCACGAACTCGGCCACCGGTTCCGGCAGCCAGAACGGGAGACTCGTCCGGGAGCGGCTTGGTGCGCGGTGTGTCACAATCTTTTCCATTAGCTAGATGGGCATCCGCTGGCTGCATTCTGTCGATTTCGCACCCAAATCTTGGCCTGCCCGCTTTTTTGTGCCAAGTTGATAGTAGCAGTTTAATGCAACAAAACTGTCTTTTAAATTGGCACAAAAAATGGAGCAGGTCACTCCCCGTTGAGGGCAAAACCGGGCACCCCTTGGTATTGACGGTGCCGCTGATTTAACGAATCGCGTGGATGGCGCGCCCGCCACGTATTCTCATACACGCCTGGGTTCCGGAGATGGCGGCAACCGGCCAAAAGCGGACACCGGCGAATTGTTCTGAGCGATAGCTATAGTGACGCTGTCGTATATCCTTTCGGATCTCCGGCTCTGGCTGTCCTAAGCCCTAGACTCATCAATCTGCAATTGGCGGTTATGTGAGCTAACACCGGTTTTTTGATCCAAGCGTAATGAGAATTTTTCCGAGCCCAACCTCCAAACTTTATCAAGATTAGCAGGCCACCTCCACAAGTTGCTAATTGTCTTAGGTAATTTTAAAACCTAACATTTTGTTAGATTTGCCTTTCTGGGTTGGCTCAACTATTGTTTTTTTATACCAGCCCATAACAAAGTGCTGGTCGCTGTAGATATTGTTGAGGGGGCAACCATGAAATTTTTCCTGAGCTTTCTTCTACTTCTTTCCGCAGTCCTGGCTTATGGCGGCGAACTGCCGGATCCCCAACTTACCCCTGGGGTGACCAACCCTGACGTGACCCAGGACAACATCCAGAACACCATTTGCGTGCAAGGCTTCACCAAGACAATCCGGCCACCAGCCAACTATACAAATAAGCTCAAGAAGAAACAGCTCGTCGAGTACGGCTACAAGCATGCCAATCCCAAGGCTTTCGAAGAGGACCATTTAATTCCCCTGGAAGTGGGCGGCAATCCCACCGACCCCCAAAACTTGTGGCCGCAACCCCGGAAAGGCCAATGGTCAGCAACAAAGAAGGACAAACTGGAAAACAAGCTGCACGAGCTCTTCTGCAATGGGAGCCTGGGCCTGGAGGAAGCACAGCAGGCCATCTACACAAACTGGATTGAGTCCTACAAGAAATACATGAGTTCTGGTCAGTAGATTCACATGAGCTAGGCTACGCTTAGTGATGAGCAAACTCTGGGGCCCATTCATTGGGATAGTCCTATTGGTAACAGGGTGTTCAACGATGGAAAAATCCATTGACTCAGAAGTTAATAATGGTCTGTTGTATGGCAGTGGCAATAAGTCAAATAATGGCTACCGCAGTGAAGAGGCAAAACAGTTCATTGAATTTTGTGTTGAGTTGGATAACCAGGACGATCGACTGAAAAATAAAGATAACAAAACTCTTTATCTAAATATTGATCCACAATTATGGAATCCAGAACCAATTTATGATAGTAGATCAGCAATTGCTAAGGACGTGGTTAACTTTCGGAAGTTAGATGGGGGCGCCAAAGAGGCGGATCCTTGGGCCAAACTATACAAAAAAATTATTGCCAAAGCAGATTCCAAGTATCCCCAAGGCTGGGACGAGAACACGATTTTTATTGATCCTGATTTAAATGGATTTGGACCTTGGCAGAATGCGTGGCTACTTTACGAAGGACGGGGTACGTTTAAAGGAGCATACGCCATTGCAATACGGGGGACGGTGGTTTCAAACTCTCCAAGCACCTCAGAAGACGCGTTTTTCCATCCTGTTTCTGCACGAAACTTCTTGAGTAAGGCTGTTCAGTTTGCCGATTCCGATAACGCTTCCCTGCACAGTGGATTTGCGCATGCCACTTTTACGCTCTTATTGGACGATAGATATGGGATTCTTCGTGCCTTGAATAACAAAGAGATTCCTGCCAATTCTAGGCTATATGTAATCGGACATAGCCAAGGAGCTGCAATGGCGACAATCGTCCATGCGTTTATGTACTACGCTATGCGTAACGAGGAGGCCACATCTCAACCTGTTTTTGGCTTAAAAGGAATGGGCTATCGGCTCAAGTCTTATGGATTTGCACAACCCAAACCCGGAAATTACGCCTTTAGCTCAGACTTTGCTCGAATAACACAAAATGAGGACAATGCTATTGTAATTAACAATTACATCGATCCGGTGCCCAAGGTGCCTCTTACCCTTCAATCAACAGGAGATTTGGATAATGACTTTAAAGGGAGCTCTTTCTTGGTCAGTGCCGTGCATTTTGTATCCGGATTTGGATCCACGTTTCGCGGAGTCGTTTCCTTTTTCGCAGAGCCTTTCGTCAAAAAAAGTGCTACCGGATACAGCTATTTTTACAACTATGAGAATATCAAGCCAATCGGAAATGACACTACCGCGTCATCTTGGGATTTTGTCCCAGCGGGGCATGTGCTGATGGTGTTTGGTACGCCCGGCGATCCTAGTGATCCTTTTTTACAACATCATGCCACAACTTACCGGACACTTATTGGCGAGCAACTAAAGGATTAGGCAATCGCATTGGGAGCCTCGAAATGATGACTCCAGGAAATTGTGGATAACGGCAAGTAACGCGGAGTCTCTTGATGCTACCGAGTTGATAATCGAGGTCGGGCCAATTTAAACAGGTCGGTGTTTGTACTAATCGTCCGCTGCCGCCGGGATCTCTCATATCACTCGTACGGGGGATAATGTCACGTATTGAGAGGCCGCCTTCGGATTGGTCAGCTCGGGCATTCCATTGTTATTTCCGCTACGGGCATAGGAGAGCGTCTGTTTGCAGGACACGTGACGGGCAGCTCAGGGTCGTTTCCGCCCAGTTATGAAGCGGCCAGAAACGGCCATTCGAGCGATCGGAGATGCTGGAGTCATCCAGCGCATCCTCAGGAACGTGGGGCGCAGCTCAAGCATCACAACAGTTTTGCATCGGCACAGGATGCCGGCGACGGGCAGGATCAGGGAGGATTGATTTTGCTATCACTTCCTTCTCGCCGGTTCGGGAGTCATCGGGGAAATTCCGGACAAAATGAAGAAATGCCCGACATGCGGTGAAGCCACGGAATACTGGGAGCTTCGTTGCGCGCGATGCGCCGTTTCTTCGGACATTCCGAATGATTGGCCCATATTGCTGGTCGGCCCGTCGCTACGTTATCGACTGACGGTCTTCATCGAATGGCTTGCCGGAGCGGCCGTTGTCGGTACAGGCGTCTATCTCGCCGAGAGTCCGCTTCTCAAATCATTGTCGTGGCTTTTTACCGGTGCTATTCTCACCGTTATTCAGATCGTCTTGTTCCTGCTTGTCGTGATCGTGATCCTCGGTTGCGTGACGGCCGCCTACTTGGGTTACAGCCAGCTGCGAAGCAAAGCTGCTTATGCAGTTTCGAAGACGAAAATAAACTTCAGCGACATCATCGAGGATTACGAAACAATTGTAGACGACATCGCCGGTGGCCCGCCGACGGACACGCGCTTCGTCGACCGCGAATTCGAACTGGAAAAAGTTCGCCTCACTCGCGTCAAACAGAATTGGCTTGCGCAACGACTCTCCTACGGAGACATCGAAATTTATATCGATCAAACCGTCAAGCCGGCGATCGTCATTCCGGGCGTGATCAATCCGCATGCTTTCAAGGAGAAACTGGAGCTGATCTTGAAGTGGCGCGCCTCCGTGTCCTTGCAGCCGAGGCAAGGACTTTTGTCGAAAATGCAAAAACCATGAGCGCCGCAACCAAGGTCCAGATCGCAAAGATCAAGCCGCATGCGACATGCGGCAAGACGAGACGCGATGCCTCGATGGTCGCTCCATGTTCTTGGCCGGGAAAAGTGTATGGCCGGGCCGCCGAAAGCAATTGCAGTTCCATTCCTTGGAAAAAGTCCATGCGGAGTGCCATCCTCCTGTTGGTATTGGGTGGCGTGCTTACCGCGTCCGGCGGCGCCGAGGAGTCAAAAAGTGTTGCCGCGAGAATAGGTGAGAATTTCCTGGAGGAATTGCTCGGCGAAGCCGGAATAAAGAAACCCGACGAAGGTCTGGGGTTTGCCGGATCTCAACATTTGGGACTGGAGGAGATGTTCGCGCAAACCTACTCGCGCTTTGCGGCTAAGTTGACAGAGAACCACCAATTCAGGTTAATACCGACGGATCAGATCGCAACCAACGCGGTATACAGAAACCTGCTGCAAAAGCAGGGAAACCAGACCGAGCCATTGGTACGCTCCCTTGCGCGGGACATCCTGCAATTTCGAGCACCACGGAGTGCTGCCGGAGCCGGGATTGATCCCACACGAGCATCAACGATTTCGATCGTGGCTTTTGCGGGTTTCAATGGCGCTCGCGGGCTGGCTTTTGCGAACAGCGGTGTCCAATTGATTAACCTGGGGACGAAAGAAGCAGCATTGCTGGCGAAAAGCCTGAACGCCGACTACCTGGTCGGCATCAAGCTGGCCCCGCATATCCTAAAATATGAGCCGATGAGCGCTCAGGCCGGCACGGTGAGCCTTTTGTACCGTGCTCGGGTGTACAACAAGAATGGCCAGGTGATTTTCGACGAAAAGATTCCCGGAGATGAAACGCTGGTAACGGCGCCCATGCGGTTCGTGGGTTATCAATTGTCTTTCTTTGACGGCCTGAAGATGAATCTTGCAAAGGCTTTTTTCCTGTTTCCCAGCGATGCGCAAAGCGAGCAACTCGGCGGCATTGAAGGTCGCCTGCTGTTGGACATTTTGCTGGAGACACACGAAAAGTTGGCACAGCGAATGATCAAACGGTGACGCTCGCCGGCGTCACATTGACAACCTTCTGTATGGCAGCAATGGTTCGCCTGCCTTTGGACCCGCTGTGGGGCGCTTCGAATGTCCGCAAACCGGAAATAGAAAGGTCCGCTTCGGGTCGATAGCAGGCGTTGGGTACCGGCTCCCCGAGTAAGGCTCGAACCTGGGACCTGCGGATTAAATGGCCGATTAAGCAGCTTTGGCGAAGTTCCCGATCACAATCTTCGCACTAGCATCCAGCTGCCCCAAGTAGTCTGCCCAGAATTGCAGCATGTGTCGCCGCTGTTCCGCGTATTCGGCGCGGTTGTAGATTCCCCGAATCCCGCGAATTCGGTGCCCAAGGGCTTTCTCCACGACATCCGGAGGGAATCCTGCTTCGTGGAGCCGTGTAGATGCAGTCCGTCGCAGATCGTGTATGGTGAAATGCGCCATGCCTTCTAGCGGACCCTTTAGCAACCTATCAATGATTTTGTTCAAGGTCATATGGCCGATTGGCTTAACCTGCCGGAAGCAATTCGGCAGCACGAAAGTCGAGTCACCCGCAAGCTCGCGTAACCGCCTCAGTATGCCAACAGCCTGGGTCGATAGATAAACGACATGGGGCTTACCCATCTTGGTTCGAAGCATGAGCCACTCCGCACTCTCCAAGTCAATCTGATCCCACTTTGCGAGCCGCAGTTCATCCTTTCGGCATAGCGTCAAGAGAATTAGCTTGAGGGCGAGGCAGTTTCCTTCGTTCGCACTAGTGCTATCAAGCGACCGGAGAAATGTGGCGATTTCGCTTGGTTCAAGCGTCCGGTCGCGCTCGCTCTTTGGCGCAATTTCATCAGCCGTAATTGACTGCGCCGGATCATGTTTCACTATGCCTCGCCGCTTGGCATAACGGAATATCCCCTTGAGGTAACCGAGAATGCGGCGAGCGGTCTGTGGCGCGCCACGTTTCTTGATACGGTCAAGAAGCTCAACAAGATGGATTTCCTCAACCTGTGAGACTGGGCGCTTGCCGAGCGCAGGAAATACGTCCGCTTCTAGCCAAGCCTCGGCTTGTCTAACAGCTTGCGGTGAATTGTCCACGCGCCACGCGGCAAACCACTTGCGTCCGTGGTCCTCAAAGGAATTAATACCGAGATATTCAGTCTTTCGCGCCGCGCTCTGCTCCTGGACATAGCGAGACGGCGAATCCCCATGCTCGACCATCGTTTGATATTGCCGGTGCATTTGTCGCGCCGAGGCGAGCGACAACGCCGGATAGGTGCCAAGTACCACCTTTTCTTTCTTTCCAAACAGACGATAGCCATAGCGGAAGGATTTTGCGCCCGTAGATAGGACCTCAACATACATGCCCCCACCGTCTGCAATCTGGTACGACTTCTCGCGTGGCTTAAGCCCATGTAACTTTGTATCGGATAGTTTTCCCATCGCTTGCCTCTCCTTCTAGTGTTGCCCCCATCCTTGCCTCCACCAACCACGATGGGGGCAACGGTGGGGGCAGGATTGACCGGATTGAAATATTCGTCGTAGGACTGCTTTGGCCAAAAATAGTTTCTTGCTCAAGCTGTTAGCATCTGACGACAGAACGTCCTTGGATTAGCTTGGACGTTCTTAGACGAGTGTAGAGATAATCGCCCACAACCACCCTTCCGGCACCGCCGAACCCAGTGGCGCCGACGAGGCACTCACCGCAGCTCTCAAAAAGTCGCTGGCGCTGGTGGATGTCAAGGTGCTTGACCACTTCATTGTCGGCAGTGGCGGCATCATGTCCTTTGCCGAGCGTGGTTTGTTGTAGAGTCCAGCCTTCTGGGGTGCAAATTTTTCCCTTGAGAATTAATCCTTAAATGGGTAAAATGCGCACTCTTCGGATTTGAGGTAAAGCATCATGGCCAGAGTGTGCGAAGTAACCGGCAAGACGCCGATGCTTGGGAACCGCGTTTCTCACGCCAACAACAAGACCCGGCGCCGTTTTCTCCCCAACTTGCACTACCGCAAATTATGGGTGGAGAGCGAAAAGCGCTGGGTGAGCCTGCGGCTTACCAACGCCGCCTTGCGCACCATTGACAGGAAGGGCATCGAAGCAGTGCTTGCCGAGCTGCGCGGCAAGAAATAAAGGATAGAATTATGCGCGAGAAGATCAAGCTCGAATCGTCCGCCGGCACCGGACATTTTTACACCACCACTAAGAACAAACGCAACCAGACGGAGAAGATGGAAATCAAGAAATTCGATCCGGTGGCCCGCAAGCATGTAGTCTACAAAGAAACCAAACTCAAATAAGAGCGCACTGGGAAACAAAAAACCCGCCATTTGGCGGGTTTTTTATTGGTTGTAATTCTTTATGCATAGCAGCGCAGCTTGCGCGAGAATTCCTGCAGCGAAGCAATGCCGCTTTTCTCGGCACGCGCGCACCAGTCTTGCAGCTGTTTGAGCAGTTGTTCTTTCGACGCGGCGGAACGCTGCCACAGCGCGGTGAGTTCCTGGCGCATCGAATATATGGTTTCCAGCACTTTGCTCTTGCTCAAGGCTTCGTCGAGTTTGGCGCGTTCCTGCGCTTTTAAGAATTTGGCATCTTGGTGCAGCCAGCGCTTTTTGATGTTCTTCAGGGTTTGTCCGTCGAATTGCGCGGCGCGCTCCCTGAGCTTGCGTATTTCCTCGGCGTAAGTCTGCTTCACCGATTGGGCGAATTTGGCGAGCACATCGTAGCGGTGGGTAATCACCGCCTCCAGCGTTTCGTCGTCGCACTGCGCCTTGGTGAAATTGAAGCGGATTTTCGGTGCGATTTTCTTGACTTCAGCAAAGCCGAAAATTTCCATGATGCGGATGTAGAGCCAGCCGATGTCGAACTCGTACCATTTGTTGGAAAGCCGCGCCGAGGTGACGTAGGCGTGATGATTGTTGTGCAGTTCCTCGCCGCCGATCAGAATGCCCCAGGGGACGATGTTCGTGCTGGCGTCGGCGCAAGCAAAATTGCGGTATCCCCAGAAGTGGCCGACGCCGTTGATGACACCGGCGGCGAAAAACGGAATCCACATCATCTGCACCGCCCAGATGGTGACACCGATAAATCCGAACAGGACAAAGTCAATCACCGCCATGATGGAAATGCCGAGTATGCTGTACTTGCCGTACAGGTGGTGTTCCAGCCAATCATCCGGCGTGCCGTGGCCGTAATTTTCCAGCGTTTCGGGATTCTTGGCTTCCCGCTTGTAGAGCTCAGTGCCTTCCCACAGCACTTTGCGCAGGCCGCACACTTGCGGGCTGTGCGGGTCTTCCGCGGTTTCGACCTTGGCGTGGTGCTTGCGGTGGATCGCTGCCCATTCCTTGGTCACCATGCCGGTGGTGAGCCACACCCAGAAGCGGAAGAAATGGCTGACGACCGGATGCAGGTCAAGCGCCCGATGCGCCTGGCAGCGGTGCAGGTAAATGGTGACGGTGGCGATGGTGATATGGGTAAAGACGAGGGCGACGAGGACGTAGCCCCACCACGGCAGGTCAATCAGTCCCGAGAAATAATGCTCGGAAAAATAAGACATTAGGTTTGTGCGCCTCAAAATATGACCGAGCTATCCTACCCGCTATCGGGAGTGAAGCAAAGCGTTATTCTTGTGCGGTATTTGGCAAAAGCGCTTTTTTTGTGCGGTATTTGGCAAATTAAGCCTGGCCGGCGGGCTGGCTTAAGATACGTACGTCGTGCTGGGGAAAGGGGATTTCGATGCCGTGTTTCTGGAATTTGCGCCAGATTTCCAGATAGATATCCGAGCGCAGCTGAAGCTGGCCTTGTTCCGCTATCGGCGGTAGCGCAACGCATGCGCCAAATGGCGCTTCCAGTTTTCCAGATAAGCCGCTGTGATTTCCGGATTGCCGCGGAAAACAATCAGGTTTTCCGCGTTCTTGAATTGCGCCGCATGGGTGAAATTGAACGAGCCGGTGACGACGGCCGAATCGGGACTGCCGGAGTCAATCACCATGATTTTGTTGTGCGCACTCTGGTGCTGGAAATCGAGATAAGTCGGGATGCCGGAAGCGGCGATGTCGGCAATCATGTTGGGCTGGATTTTATCGGTTTGTTCCGCGTCGGCGATGAGCTGCACGTCCACTCCGCGTTTTTTGGCTTGGATCAGCGCATGGGCGATATCGCGATGGGTGAAACTGAACGCCTGGACCAGAATCTGCTTGCGTGCGCCGTTGATGACTTTGATCACCATCCGGTCGGCCGCATCCTCCGGGGTAAAAGCCAGTCCGATTTTGCCGGTAGTGGCAATCGACTTGCCTGGTGATAAAACCGGCTCTTGAAACGCAATTGCCGAAAGCGCGGCGGCGAAGAGCGTCAACGCCAGGCCGGTTTTGAGTGAAACCAGTTTAGTCATTTGTTTTCTCCATCACCGCCGCAAAAAAACCGTCGGTGCCGTGAAGATGCGGAAACAACCGCAGAGTTTCGCCCGTAGCGAGCGGAATTGCCTGCTGCGCCAGAGCCGCACTGCCATTCATGATGATAAAGTGCCGATTTTCATGCAAAAAATCAGTCACAATGGCTTCATTTTCCTCGGGCAGAATGCTGCAGGTCGCGTAAACTAATCGACCTCCTGGTTTGAGCAAGGTTGCGGCGCGCCGCAGGATCGCCGCCTGTTTTTGCCCGAGTTCCTCGACGCTTTGCGGCGACTGCCGCCATTTGAGATCAGGATTGCGGCGCAGCGTTCCCAGGCCGCTGCACGGCGCATCCACCAGCACGCGGTCGATTTTTCCGGCAAGACGCTTTACTTTTGTGTCATTCTCGCTGTCGATGCGCTGCGGATGAATATTGCTTAACCCTGAGCGTTTCAACCGCGGTTTCAGATGGTTGAGCCGCTTGTCGGAAACATCAAAAGCATAAAGCCGCCCGTGGTTGTGCATCATGGCGCCCAGCGCCAGCGACTTGCCGCCGCTGCCGGAGCAGAAATCCACCACCATCTCATGCCGACGCGGCGCGAGCAGGAAGCACAGCAGCTGGCTGCCTTCGTCCTGCACTTCCACCTTGCCGGAAAGAAACAGCGGGTGGCGGTTGAGCGAAATCTTGTTTTGCAGGCGAATGCCGATCGGCGAATAAGGGGCGGGCTCCGCTTTGAGACCCTCGACTTGCAGGCCGTGCAGCACTTCCTCGCGGCTGGCGCGCATCGTGTTGACCCGCAAATCCAGCGGAGCGGGATTTTGCATGCCGCGCCCGAGCGCAAGAATTTCGTTTTCCGGAAGCGAGACTTTGAGTTTTTCAATCAGCCATTCGGGCAGTTCGGCGCGGACGTGAAAGGGCAAATCCTCGCCGGCTTTCCCCTTGATTTTGCCCAGCCATTTCGCCTCGTCGCGGGAAAGACAAGGTTCAAGCTCGCGCAGGCTCAAGCCCGCAAGCCGGGCGAGATAGGCAAGCACCAGCCGTCTTGGCGTTTGGTTTTCGGCCAGATGCTCCGCATAAAAGCGATGCCGCAGAAGGCCGAACAACGTGTCGGCGATAAAGCCGCGGTCGTGGGGGCCGAGCTGGGGATGGTCGCGGAAAAAGCGCGAGAGCAGATTGTCCGCCGGCCCGCTCAAAGGAGAGAGGATGCGCCAGGCGGCAACGGCCATGTCGAGGCGTGCGGCGGCAAGCATTATTGGTAGCTGATTTGCGTTGCGATCTGCTCGTAACGGCTGCCATCCTTGTCGATGAAGACGATGCGCACTGGCAGCATGAAGTGGTCCGGGGCGAGCCACAGATCCGCGCCGCGGTCGGTTTCCGTTTCGCGCTGCTTTTGCCAGTGCAGCGTCTGCAATTTTCCCAATGGCGTGTTGAGTTTTTCCTCGCCTAACAGCACATAGCGATAATTGGAAAGTTGCTTGCCGTCGGTCATGGAAAACTGAAGGTCCTTGCCTGGCGGCCAGCTGAAGGCAAAGCTGTAGGCGATGCTCAGGCGGTCATGCGTGGTCTTGGGCAATTCCACGCTTTCCGCTTTGTCTTTGCGCTCGAAGGTGATGAGCTTTTTTTCCCAGTCGAATTTGGCAATCGCGGGCGGCTCGTTGCCGCGCTTGTCGAGAAACTGCTGCGGGCGCAGGCCTTGAGCCGTGATGGTGCCGCGCGACTCGCGCCGGATTTTGGCCTTGGGTATCAGCGCGGCAAGGCCGCTCGGATGAGTCTGGCTGACGATGGAATAATTCTTGCCATTGGTCTCCAGCACGTCAGTTCCCGTGCCCAGACCCAAAATGCCGCGGCTGACTTCATAGGTGATGGTGACGCGCCGCGGCAGCTCGGCTGCCGCGGCATTGAGCGAAAGGCAAATCACCAATAGTGGAATGGACCGCCTCATCAATTCTCCGCTCCGGGCACCCGCATGGGCGAAATTTTGTCACTGGCGTCTATAACGCGCACGCGCCGGTTTTCGATGACCAGCCTGCCTTCAGCAAACCAGCGCACCGCCTGTGGATAAATATGGTGCTCCTGCTCCAGCACCCGGGCGGCAAGCGCCTGTTCAGTATCGCCGGGCAACACCGGAACCGCGGCCTGAATGATGATGGGGCCGTGATCGAGTTGAGGGGTGACGAAATGCACCGTGCAGCCGTGGATTTTCACGCCGGCCGCGAGCGCCCGCGCGTGAGTGTCGAGGCCGGGAAACGCGGGCAGCAAGGACGGATGAATGTTCATGATGCGGTTTTCGAAACGGCTGACAAAGACGTCGCCGAGAATGCGCATGAAGCCGGCCAACACGATCAAATCCGGCTTGAAATTCTCGATGCGTGAAGCAAGCTCCGCATCGAATGCCTCGCGAGTTGCGTAATTCCGATGATTGAGAGCGAGTGTGCTGATGCCGCGCTGTTTCGCGATCTCCAGTCCTTTGGCTTGGGGGTCGTTGCTGATGACTGCGGCGAATTTGACCGGAAGCTTGACATTGATAAGGGTTTCCAGGTTGCTGCCGCGTCCGGAAATCAGAACGACGACGGATTTCATGACACCACGGTTTGTGGTTCGCCTTTGGCGCGCTTTCTGATTTCGCCAATGGGCCACACCCGCTCGCCCGCCTCGCGCAGCAGCCGGACTGCTTTTGCCGCATCCTTTTTGCTCACTACGACCACCATGCCGATGCCGCAGTTGAAAGTGCGGAGCATTTCGTGATTGCCGACGTTGCCTTGCTTTTGCAGCCAATCGAAGAGCGGCGGCCGGTGCCAACTCGAAAGGCGCAATTCGGCGCAAAGTTTTTGCGGCAGGATGCGCGGGATGTTTTCGAGCAGCCCCCCGCCGGTGATATGCGCTAATCCCTTGACCGGAATCTTTTTCATGAGCGCAAGTAGCGGCTTCACATAAATGCGCGTGGGGATAAGCAAGGCTTCGCCCAAAGTCCGCCCGTGAAAATCCGCATGCAGATCGGCGCCGTTTTTTTCGATGATTTTGCGAATCAGAGAATAGCCGTTGGAATGCGCGCCGCTTGATGCCAGCCCCAGCACCACATCGCCGGCGACTATGGATTTGCCGGTGATGATTTTTTTCTTTTCCACGATGCCCACGGCAAAGCCGGCAAGGTCGTATTCGCCGGCGGCGTAAAATCCGGGCATTTCCGCGGTTTCGCCGCCAATCAGCGCGCAGCCGGCAAGCCCGCAGCCTTTGGCAATTCCTTTAATGACTTGCGTCGCGGTTGCCACTTCGAGCCTGCCGCAGGCGAAGTAATCGAGAAAGAACAACGGCTCCGCGCCCTGCACCAGAATATCGTTCACGCTCATCGCCACCAGGTCAATGCCGACGGTTGCGTGTTGGTTGAGCGCGAAAGCGAGCTTGAGCTTGGTGCCGACGCCGTCGGTGCTGGAAACTAGCACCGGGTCGCGGTATTTTTTGGAAATTTTTACCAGCGCGCCAAAGCCGCCGATCCCCATCAGCACTTCCGGCCGCAGGGTTTTTCTGGCAAACGGCTTGATATTCTCCACCAAGGCGTCGCCGGCATCGATGTCCACGCCGGCGCCACGGTAGGAAAGTGAGGATCTTTGGTTCAAGGTTGAGTTATGGCGTTGTTCAAGATAAAGTGGCAGGGCTTTTTGCACCTTGAATTTTACCTGAAATGAATACCAAACGCTTCGACGATATGTATTGGTGGCTCGGGCTGGCGGTCATAGCCGCCGTGTTGATTTATCTGTTGAGCCCGATACTCACGCCTTTTTTGCTGGCGGCGGTTCTCGCCTACATTTGCAATCCGCTGGTGAATTTCCTGCAACGCCGGAAAATCCCGCGCACGCTGGGCGTGGTTCTCGCCATGCTGCTGTTGCTGGGATTAGCTGCGCTGTTCGTGCTGATTCTGCTGCCCGTGTTGCACCAGCAACTGGTTACGCTGGCAGAGCGATTGCCAGCTTATCTCGACACGATAAAATCGAGCATTCTGCCTGGGCTGCATGCCCGCTTCGGACTGGAGTTGCAGCTTGATGCAACCAGCTTGGCGGCGGCGTTGACCGAAAACCTGCCGGCGGCCAAGGACCTGGCGGTCAAACTTTTGCCCTCGCTGAAAAGCGGGGGGCTCGCCCTCATCGCCTTTCTGATGAATCTGCTGCTGGTGCCGGTGGTGCTGTTTTATTTCCTTCGCGACTGGAATGGGCTTATCAAAAGAATAGAAGAAATTATTCCGCGCGGCCTGCATGCAGAAATCGCGGGCTTGGCCGCGGAAATCGACCGCGTGCTGGGGGAATTTTTGCGCGGCCAGATTTCAGTGATGCTGTTGATGAGCGCCTATTACGCGGTGGCGCTGTGGTTGGCGGGCCTCGATTACGCGTTCCCCATCGCCGTGCTCGCCGGGTTTTTGGTGTTCGTGCCTTATCTCGGAATGATCGTGGGCTTGACTTTGGCCACGCTGGCGGGGTTTCTGCAATTTCCGGATTTCATCGGGTTGATTCCAGTGTGGGTGGCGTTCGCCATCGGCCAGGCGCTGGAAGGCATGGTGGTCACGCCCTGGCTGGTGGGTGAGCGGGTGGGGCTGCATCCGGTGGTGGTGATTTTCGCGCTGCTCGCCTTCGGCCAGTTGTTCGGTTTTTTCGGCGTGCTGTTGGCGCTGCCGGCAAGCTCGGCGCTGCTGGTTTGGCTGCGCCATTTGCGGCGCCGCTACATGGAAAGCGCGATTTACAAATCCTGACGGTGGCCGGACGAATGGCGCCCGCGATGATCTCCGCCGCCCGGCCTGCCGTCTCCGCCACGTTCGCTTTCGCGGTCAAAATCGCGGCCCCCGCGTCGTTGATCATCACGCCCATCTTCATCAAGCTCCCGGCGGTTTTTCTCCTTTAGCCGCCTTTTGTCGTCGGAGCCTTGGCGCTCGGCGCGTCCTTCACGCTCTTTGCGCATTTCCTGCAGCCGCTCGAGCTGCTGTTTTTTCTCTTTCGCCGAATGTTCGCCATGCTGCCTTTGCTTCAAAAGCTCCTCACGCTTTTGTTTTTGGCGCCGCGTCTTTTCTTCAATCAGCTTTTTTCGCTGCTCGGTGCGTTTCTGCTGGATAAACTTGCGCCGCTCTAAACGCCGCCGCTCGATTTGTTTTTTCAGCGTTTCACGCTTTTGGAGGATGCGCTGCTCGTTGCGGGTGGCGCGGAAAAAGCCCGGAATGCGTGCCAGTAGTCTTGGCGCGGTGCGCCCGTGGTGGGGTACGAAACCCGACTGATTGGTTTTGACGAAAATCTTGCCTTGCTGGTTCTGGATGAAACTTTCGCCTTGGTTCACCTTGTCGTACAAGCCCGGCTCGCCTTCCGGCCCGACGGCATTTTCCGGAATGTAGAGCGGCTCATGGTCGGTGCCGCGGATGCCGATGGTCGCGTTGGGCGCCTTGATTTGGTAGTTGTTGCGCGAGTATTTGCCGATCCAGCCGGTAATCGAGCGGAAAGTGCCCTGAAACAGCGACAGTATGCTTTTGTCGTCGGCATCACCCTCGGCGCGGTAGGCTTCGATTTTCATCCTGGTATTGGGGCGCACCGCGATGAAGCCGCCATCCTCCATGCTGACCTGCAGTTCGCCGTCGGCGCCGGTGACGATGGTGTCGCCTTCCTCAAGTGAATCGCCGAGAATAGGCTCCAAAGTCGGATTGCCGCCCCGGGTGATTTTGACGTCGCCTTCGACCAGCTCGATTACGCCGGCGGTGGTTGCGGCATGGACGGGATTAAAGTAAAACAGGGCGAGCCAAAACACAGCGCGCCAAATTGAGGGTTTATTCACTCGGAGTGGCATCTGAAGAACGTTGGGCGATATACTGCCGAGATTGGCCCGAATTTGCAAACGGAGCTTAATCATGCAAAGCCAAATGGCGCTGGAGTTATCCCTGCCCACCGAGCCCTCGCTGGATAATTTTGTCGCCGGCAAGAACGCGGAGCTGATACAGGTGCTGCGTGAGATGCTGGCCAAACCCGGGGAGCGCTTCCTTTATGTCTGGGGAGGTCCCGGTTCCGGCCGCAGCCATTTGCTGAAAGCCATGGTTGATGCATTCCGCCGGCAGCATTTGAGCGCGTCTTACATTTCCTGCGCTGCCGACATCGAATTTGCGCCGGGGGTGGACCAGCTCGACATGATCGCGGTTGATGATGTCGAGCGGCTGTCATCCCCTGCACAAATCGACCTCTTCAATCTTTACAACCACGTGCGTGAGGGCCAGGCGGTGCTTTTGGTAAGCGGCAAACTGCCGCCGGCGCAGCTCAGGCTGCGCGAGGATTTGATTACGCGGCTCGGCTGGGGATTGGTGTTCCAGGTGCACGCGCTTAACGACGAGGAAAAAGCGCAGGCCTTGAAGCAACATGCCCGGGAGCGCGGTTTTGCGCTGCCGCAGGATGTGGCCGATTATCTGCTGCGCCACGGCCGGCGCGACATGCCTTCGCTGCTCGCCGTACTCGATGCGCTGGATAATTTTTCCCTGCAGGCCAAGCGGCCGGTGACTTTGCCGCTGCTGCGCGAGCTCCTCCAATCGTCCTTGTTTCCGGGGGGGCAGTGAGACTGGCCAACCCTCACCCAATCCCTTTCCCGTATTTCCAAGCTAGATAGGTAAGCCGTGCGACTTGCTTTATTTGACCTCGATAACACGCTCCTCGCCGGCGACAGCGATTTTGAATGGGCGCAATTCCTGATCGACAAACAAGTGCTGGACCACGAGGTGTACGAAGCGCAAAACCGGGATTTCTACGAACAATACCAAGCCGGTACGCTCGACATCCTTGCCTTTCTCGATTTCCAGTTGATGCCCTTGTCGCGCCATCCGAAGAGCGAGCTGGAAACCTGGCGCGCCGAGTTCATGCGAAAGCGGATTGTGCCCATTGTGAACAAAAAAGCGCGGCTGCTGGTGCAAAGCCGCCTGGAAGACGGCGATTTGACCGCTATCATCACCGCCACCAACCGCTTCGTGACGGCTCCCATCGCCGTGGAATTCGGCGTTCCCCACCTCATCGCCACCGAGCCGGAAGAGAAGAATGGCGAGTTTACCGGCAAGGTGACCGGCATTCCCTGTTTCCGCGAAGGGAAAGTCGCCTGCGTGGAGAACTGGCTGAAACAGCAGGGAATGCAATTCAACTCATTTGCTGAAAGCTGGTTTTTCAGCGATTCCTCGAATGATTTGCCCCTGTTGCAGCGCGTGACGCATCCGGTCGCGGTGGATCCGGACGACAGCTTGAGGGCGCATGCCGAAAAGCACCACTGGCAGATCATCAGTTTGCGCCGGTGACCGCTGGAAGCTCGGGAGAGGCCGCAGTGTATAATTCTATTTGTTCATCATGATCAGCAAACTTCTGCGCCGTGTTTTCAGCAAGCAAATATTCCCTTCCGGCGCGCCGCTCGTCATCCCGCGCAAGCAGCACGGCATCACCCGCAGCCAGATCAGCTCCGGCGCGCTGAAAACCGCCGCTGCATTGCGCGATAAGGGCTACACGGCGTTTGTGGTGGGCGGTGCGGTGCGGGATTTGCTGCTCGGATTGAAGCCCAAAGATTTCGATGTGGCGACCGATGCCACACCCGAGCAGGTGCGCACGGTGTTCCGGCGCGCCCGCATCATCGGCCGCCGCTTCCGGTTGGTGCATGTGATGCACGGCGCGGAAACAGTGGAAGTTTCCACTTTTCGCGGGACACAGTCAGAGGGCAGTGGCGCGGAGCAGGATGAGCATGGGCGCATCCTGCGCGACAATGTGTTTGGCACCCGGCAGCAGGATGCGGAGCGCCGCGATTTCACCGTCAACGCCTTGTTTTACGATCCTCAGAACGAGGAAGTTCTCGACTATGTGGGCGGTTTTGCCGATCTGCAGGCGCGCCGACTGCGCATCATCGGCGATGCCGTCAGCCGCTACCGCGAAGACCCGATGCGCATGCTGCGCGCGGTGCGCTTTGCCGCGAAGCTCGGCTTCAAAATCGAGCCGTCCACGCGCGCGCCCATCCTCAAGCTCGCGCCGCTTTTGCAAAACGTTCCCGCCTCGCGCCTATTCGAGGAAATGTTGAAGCTCCTGCTTTCCGGCCATGCCGCGGCAAGCGTGAAAGCGCTGCGCGAAAACGGACTGCACCAGGGTTTGCTGTCGATGCTGGACCTGATCATCGAGCAGCCGCTGGGGCAGCGCTTTTTCGCGGCCGCGCTCAAGAATACCGATGACCGCATCCGCGAAGACAAGCCGGTCTCACCCGGTTTTCTGTTCGCCGCGCTGTTGTGGCATGAAGTGCTGGCGGCATGGAAAAACTTCGAAAGCCGGGGCGTGCAACCCATGCTCGCGCTGCATCAGGCGATGGAGCAGGTGATAAGCCGGCAGGCGCAGCGCCTGGCGATCCCGCGGCGCTTTACCGCGACGATGAAGGAAATCTGGACGTCGCAGCCGCGTTTTTTGCAGCGCGCCGGCAAGCGGCCGTTTCGCCTGATTGAGCATCCGTGCTTTCGCGCCGGCTACGATTTTCTGCTGCTGCGCTGTGACAGCGGCGAAGTGGATGCTGAAATCGGAAAATGGTGGACGGCGTTTCAGAACGCCGGCCAGGAACAGCGCCGTAACATGCTGATGATTGACCAAATGCCAGGGAAGCGCCGTCGTCGGCGCAGGAGAAAAGGCCCTGCCCAAAGCCAAGACGAAGGGGTCCGCGGCCCCGATCAACCCGCCGCGCCCGTCACCGAATAACCCGTGTCGTTTAACCCAAACCAATCTGGAGTGGTTACCGCCTACATTGCGCTGGGCAGCAATCTGGCCAATCCGCTCAGGCAGATGCATGATGTATTCGAGGAGCTGGCGCGGCTTGCGCAAAGCCGGCTGGCGGCGCGCTCCTCGCTTTACCGCAGCGCGCCGGTCGGTTATCTCAATCAGCCGGACTTCATCAATGCCGTGGCCGGGATCGAGACGGCGCTTGAGCCGCGTGCGCTGCTCACGGCGCTTCTGGAAATCGAGCGCTGTCATGGCCGAGTTCGCGATTTTGCCAATGCCCCGCGCACGCTGGATCTGGATTTGCTGCTGTACGGCGACCTGATCCATCATGAGCACGGGTTGACTCTCCCGCACCCGCGCATGCATGAGCGGGCTTTTGTCTTGCAGCCCTTGCATGAAATCGCGCCCGATTGCGTGATCCCCGGTATCGGCCGTGTTGCCGATCTGCTTGCGGGCTGTGCCAAACAAAAACTGGAAAAACTGGTTGAAGCGGGCTAATGATGCTGTCCGAGCGCTATCGCTATATTGTGGTCGAAGGGCCGATCGGCGTGGGCAAAACCAGCCTGGCGCGGCTGCTTTCACAACACTTCAGCGGGCGGTCTTTGCTCGAAACCCCGGATGCCAACCCGTTTCTGCCGAGATTCTATCAGGACATGCCGCGCTACGCGCTTCAAACGCAGCTGTTTTTCCTGTTCCACCGCGTCAACCAATTGCAGGGTTTGGCGCAGATGGACATGTTCGACAAGCTCACCGTCGCCGATTTCATTCTGGAGAAGGACCCGCTGTTTGCGAGGCTCACCCTCAACGACGACGAATTCCGCCTGTATCATGAAATCTACCGGCAGGTGAAACCGCAGGCGCTGCAACCCGACCTGGTGGTCTACCTGCAGGCGCCGGTGGAAAGCCTGGTTGAGCGCGTGCGCCGGCGGGGAAATGCCTACGAGAAAAACATCCCCGAGGATTATCTGGCGCGGCTTACCGAAAGTTACAGTCGTTTTTTCCACGATTACAAGGATGCGCCGCTTCTGATTGTCAATAGCGAAAACCTCAATTTTGTTGATAACCCGGCGGATTTTGATTTATTGTTGCAGCGGATGGCGGGCATGCGCGGCGGGCGCGAATTTTTCAGCCTGGGGAACTAGGCCACAGAGAACACAGAGGTCACAGAGTAAAATACGAACGGCCGCGCGATGGGTCTTGTTTAAAGAATTTTTCCGTGATCTCTGTGCCCTCCGTGGCTGAGGGATTTTAAATATGCGGATTACCCTAAATACCTTGCAGAAAATGAGAAAGAACGGCGAGAAAATCGCCGTGCTCACCTGCTATGACGCAAGCTTCGCGGGCCTGCTTGAGGGCGCCGGAGTGGATGTGCTGCTGGTCGGCGACTCGCTGGGCATGGTGCTGCAAGGCCATGAGTCGACGCTGCCGGTGACGCTGGACGACATGGCCTACCACACCGCCTGTGTCGCGCGCGGCGCGAAACGCGCCTTCATCGTCGCCGACATGCCTTTTGGCACGTTTCAACTGAGCCCGCAGCAGACTTTCGAAAATGCGGTGGAGCTGATGGCGGCGGGAGCACACATGGTGAAGCTTGAAGGCGGCACAGCCATGGCGGAAACCGTGGATTTCCTCACCGAGCGCGGCATTCCGGTGTGCGGGCACCTGGGGCTTACTCCGCAATCGGTGCACCAGCTCGGCGGCTATCAAGTACAGGGCAAAACCGACCCGCAGGCCAGGCGGCTGATGCAGGAAGCGAAAATGCTGGAGCAGGCGGGCGCAGGCTTACTGGTGCTGGAAGCGGTGCCGGCGAAACTGGCCAAAGAAGTCACGCGGAGGCTTTCCATCCCCACCATTGGGATCGGCGCCGGTGCGGACTGCTCGGGCCAAGTGCTGGTGCTGCACGACATGCTCGATGTGTTCCCCGGGAAGAAGCCCAAGTTCGTGAAAAATTTTATGCGCGGCCGGAACAGCATCCAGGCCGCGGTGGAAACCTACGTCAGGGAAGTAAAAGCCAAGACCTTTCCCGGACCCGAGCACTCGTTTTAACCAGGATCAAGGATTCGGGATTGCGGATTCGGTATCGACAAACTCTCACGCTTCCGTCTGCTGAATCCTGAATCCTTGCTCTTGAATCCTCCATGGAAATTCTTTCCACAATAGAATCCCTGCGCGCGAGGCTCGAACGCGAGCCGCGTGTCGCTTTTGTCCCCACCATGGGCAATCTGCATGAAGGCCATCTGGCGTTGATGCGGCAGGCGCGCGCGCATGCGCCCTGCGTGGTGGCGAGCATTTTTGTGAACCGCCTGCAGTTCGGCCCGAAGGAAGACTTCGACCAATACCCGCGCACCTTGCAGGAGGACTGCGACAAACTGGGAAGGTGCGGAGTGGATGTGATATTCACGCCTGATGAAAAGGAGTTTTACCCCTCGCCGCAGCAGGTAATGGTGGAACCGCCGCCGATCGCCGATGAGCTTTGCGGCGCCTTCCGGCCGGGGCATTTTCGCGGCGTGGCGACCGTGGTGTTGAAGCTCTTCAACATCGTGCAGCCCCAGGTCGCGGTGTTGGGCAAGAAAGATTATCAGCAACTCTTCATTGTCCGAACCATGGTGCGCGAGTTGAACCTGCCGATTGAAATCGTCGGCGGCGAAACCGTGCGCGCGGCCGACGGGCTGGCCTTGGGTTCCAGAAACGGCTATTTGAGCGTTGAAGAGCGGCAGGAGGCGGTGCGTTTGCACCGCACTCTGCTATATATAAAGGAACGGGTGGAAGCCGGTGAGCGCAATTTTTCGCAGCTCGAGGAAAACGCTAAAAAAACGCTTGACACGCGTGGTTGGCGCGTGGATTATGTTGCGCTGCGGAAAAGCGCTACCCTGGAGCTCGCCAAGCCCGTAGACAGAGAGCTGGTGGTACTCGGCGCCGCATGGCTGGGCAGCACGCGACTTATTGATAATGTAGAGTTCTTATCTAGGTAGGGTCGGATGACCTCTTTTCATGCGGGGTGACTCATGCAAAGAACCATGCTCAAATCCAAATTGCACCGGGTGCGGGTGACGCATTCGAAGCTCCACTATGAAGGCTCCTGCGCCATCGATCAGACTCTGATGGACGCCGCGGATATCCGCGAGTATCAGCAGATCGACATTTACAACGTCAGCAACGGCGAGCGTTTCACCACCTACGCAATCCGCGCCGAGCGCAACTCGGGAATTATTTCGGTGAACGGCGCCGCCGCGCGCAAAGCCAGCCCCGGCGACATTCTGATCATTGCGGCTTACGCTGCTTATTCCGAACTCGAACTGCAGAAGTACCATCCCGAACTGGTTTACGTGGACGAGCGCAACCGCATTCTCGAGCAGCGTCACGAGATTCCTGTGCAACGGGCTTGAGGTTTCAGTGAAGTAAAAAGGCGGCTTGCAAGCCGCCTTTTTTATTGAGGCCGGGGGAGGGACTCGAATCCTCACGCTGATGGTTCGATTTTAGTTACGGCGTAACGCGGCCTACGGCCGCATTAGCCTTCACTGAAATCCCGCTTGTGACAAAGAATAAGCATATGAAACTATTGGTGCCGGGGGAGGGACTCGAACCCTCACGGTGTCGCCACCACCGGATTTTGAGTCCGGCGCGTCTACCGATTCCGCCATCCCGGCGCGGGATTCGCGATTATCCACCAAAAGGGATTTTTCCGGCAAGATTAAGAAATCTCATCAGAGGTTCCTTGATATGCAAGCCAGCGACTTCGACTTCGATTTGCCGCAGGAGTTGATCGCGCAATTTCCCGCAGCCGAGCGCGCCGCGAGCCGCATGCTGTATTGCGACGGCAAAAGCGGTGAATTTCGCGATTCCTGGTTCCGCGATTTGCCGAAATGTGTCGAGCCCGGCGATGTGCTGGTGCTGAACGACACCCGCGTCATCAAAGCCCGGCTGTTCGGGAAAAAAGCCAGCGGCGGCAAAGTACAGCTGCTGGTGGAGCGGGTGCTGGACGGGCACCACGCGCTGGCGCAAATTTACGCCGGCCACCCCTCGCGCCCCGGCACGGTCTTGAATTTTAACCGAGGCCTGCAAGCCGTCGTGCTGGGGCGCGAAGGCGAATTTTACCAAGTGCGGTTTGAAAGCGAGCGGACGGTGTTCGAATTGCTGGAGCTTCATGGCGCCACGCCGCTGCCGCCTTATATTGCGCGGCCCGCGGCTGAACTGGATGAAGCGCGCTACCAGACGGTGTATGCGCGCGAGCCCGGGGCGGTGGCGGCGCCTACCGCCGGTTTGCATTTCGATGCCGCCATGCTGGACAATCTGCGCGAGCTGGGCGTGAAGACGGCCTATGTGACTTTGCATATCGGTGCCGGCACCTTCCAGCCGGTGCGGACCAAAAATATTGCAGAACATAAAATGCACGGAGAATGCTATTGCTTGCCCGTGGCAACCGTGAAGATGATCGAGGAAGCAAAACTGAAAGGCGGACGCGTGCTGGCGGTGGGCAGCACCAGTCTGCGCGCGCTGGAAGCCGCCGCGGCAAGTGGGAAACTGCAAGCCGGCAGCGGCGAAACCAGTATTTTCATCACCCCGGGTTACCGCTTTCGGGTGGTGGAGCGGCTGCTCACCAATTTCCATCTGCCGCGCTCGACTCTGATTATGCTGGTCTCGGCTTTTGGCGGAATGGAAAATATCCGCAAGGCCTACCGCCACGCGGTAGAGAGCCGCTATCGCTTTTTCAGCTATGGCGACGCCATGCTGATTGAAAGACAGGATTAACCGCGGAGGCGCAAAGGCGCGGAGAAGATTGCTTTAAATAATCTTGAAGAAATTCACTTTTCTCTGCGCCTCAGCGTCTCTGCGGTGAGAAAGGGTTTGTTGAGTGAAATTTGAATTGAAAGTCTACGACGGCCTCGCGCGGCGCGGCACCATCACGCTTGCGCACGGCAAGGTGGAAACGCCGGCCTTCATGCCGGTCGGCACTTATGGCACGGTGAAGGCGATGAGTCCGGCGGAGCTGAAAGAGCTGGGTGCTGACATCGTGCTGGGCAACACTTTTCACTTGTGGTTGCGCCCGGGTCTTGAGGTGATTGAAGCGCACGGCGGCTTGCACCGCTTCATGGGCTGGGACGGGCCGATATTGACGGATTCCGGCGGTTACCAGGTGTTCAGCCTCGGGGATTTACGCAAAGTGACGGAAAAGGGTGTGAAGTTCCAATCGCCGGTCAACGGCGACGCCTGTTTTCTCTCGCCTGAAGAGTCCATGCGTATCCAGCGCGTGCTCAACGCCGACATCGTGATGATGTTCGATGAATGCACGTCTTATCCCGCGAATGAGAAGGAAGCGCTTAAGTCTATGGAATTGTCTCTACGCTGGGCGGAGCGCTCCAAGCGCGCGCATGAAGGCAATCGCAACGCATTGTTCGGCATAGTTCAAGGCGGCATGTACGAACACTTGCGCGAGGTGTCGCTGCGCGGTTCAGCGGCTATCGGCTTTGACGGCTACGCGATTGGCGGGCTGTCGGTGGGAGAACCCAAGCGCGACATGCAGCGCATGCTCAAACATATTGCCCCGCAATTGCCGGACAACCAGCCGCGTTATCTTCTGGGAATCGGCACGCCGGAGGATATTGTGTACGCCGTGGGACAAGGCATGGACATGTTCGATTGCGTGCTGCCGACGCGCAATGCCCGCAACGGCTGGATTTTCACCCGTCACGGCACCATCAAACTGCGTAATGCCCGTTATCGCGACGATCTGCGGCCGCTCGATGAACAATGCGGCTGCTATACCTGCCGTCATTTCACTCGTGCTTATCTTCACCATCTGCAGCGGGTCAACGAGATTCTCGGGGCGCGGCTCAATACCCTGCACAACCTGCATTACTACCAGGAACTGATGCGCGGTTTGCGTGAGGCCGTCGAGCACGGCCGCTTCGAGGATTTTGTCGAGGAATTTAAGCGGGCGCGTCTCGCCGTGCTAGAATAACGCCTTTATTTTATTCCCTGGACGGAGAAACCCGTGTTGATCAGCCCAGTTTTTGCGCAGACCGCGGCGCCCGCGCAGCCGGGTCTAGACTGGATCAGTCTCATGCCTCTGGTGCTGATGTTCGTGCTGCTGTATTTCTTGATGATCCGCCCGCAGATGAAGCGCGGCAAGGAGCACAAGACGATGGTCGAGGCGCTGCAAAAAGGCGACGAAGTGGTGACCGGCGGCGGCGTGTTGGGCCGGGTTACCAAGGTCGGCGATAACTACGTGAGTCTGGAAATTGCGGCGAACGTCGAGGTTCAGGTGCAGAAGCTCGCGATTCAGACGCTGCTGCCCAAAGGGACCATCAAAAGCATAGAGTGAAAAGTGAACGAGTGAAAGCGAGTGACGGAACCATGCTTTTTCTATTCACTTGTTCACTTGTTCACCCGTTCACGCATTAGCCCATGAACCGTTATCCACTCTGGAAATACATCCTCATCGGCCTCACCCTCTGGTTGGGCTTTTTCTACGCTCTGCCGAACCTGTTTGGCGAGGTGCCGGCGGTGCAGATTCTGCCCGCCAAATCCGCGCTGAAAGTGGATACCGCGTTGCTGGCGCGGGTTGAAGAAGCACTCACCAAAGCCAACATTCCCGCCCAAGGCGTTTTTCTCGACGTCAACACCATCAAGGCGCGCTTCGCCGATACCGATACCCAGCTTAAAGCGAAGGACCTCCTGCAAACGCAGCTCGGCGACGATTATGTGGTGGCGCTGAACCTGTTGTCGAGCTCGCCCAAATGGCTTTCCAGCCTCGGCGCGCTGCCGATGTACCTTGGGCTGGATTTGCGCGGCGGCGTGTACTTCCTGCTGCAAGTCGACATGAAAGCCGCGCTCGACAAGGCGGCCGACCGCTACGTCAACGATATCCGATCCACCTTGCGCGACAAGAAAATCGCCTACACCGGCGTGAGCCGCGACGGGCAGACCGTGTCGGTGAAATTCCGTGACGCCGAGGCGCGCGAAAAAGGCTCCGCCGAAATCAGCAAAAACTTTTCCGACCTGGGGCTGAAGGAAATGGACGAAGGCGGCGAACCGAAGCTTGCCGCAACGCTCAAGCCGGAGGCACAGACCAAAATTCGGGAATACGCCCTGCAGCAAAATATCACCACGTTGCGCAACCGCGTGAACGAACTGGGCGTCGCCGAACCCATCATCCAGCAGCAGGGCGCGGAACGGGTGGTGGTGCAACTGCCCGGCGTGCAGGACACCGCCAAGGCCAAGGACATTCTTGGCCGCACCGCCTCGCTGGAAGTGCGCATGGTGGATGAGGAGCATAGCGACGCAGCATCGCTGGAAGCGGCGGCAAAAGGGCAGCTCCCGGTCGGCACCGAGCTTTACAAGGAAAGGAACGGCATCCCGGTGCTGGTGAAGAAAACCGTAGTGCTGACCGGAGAACGCATCAGCGACGCGCAGCCGGGCTATGACGGCCAGACCGGTGAACCGGCGGTGCACATCACGCTGGATGGCGCCGGCGCACGGATTTTCCAATTGGTCACGCGCGAGAACGTCAGCAAGCGGATGGCGATTCTGCTGATTGAAAAAGGCAAGGCGGAAGTGGTGACCGCGCCCGTGATCCGTACCGAAATCGGCGGCGGCCGCGTGCAGATCAGCGGCGGCCGGATGAATGTGGAGGAAGCGCGCGACATCGCGCTCTTGCTGCGCGCCGGCGCCTTGGCGGCGCCGATGGAAATCATCGAGGAGCGCACCGTGGGTCCCAGTCTCGGCGCCGAAAACATCCAGCGCGGCTTTCATTCCACCTGGATCGGCTTCTCCGCCATCACCGTTTTCATGATTGCCTACTATCTGCTCTTCGGCTTCGTCTCCATCATCGCGCTTGTCTGCAACGTGCTGTTCCTGGTGGCGCTGCTTTCCATGCTGCAGGCGACGCTGACACTGCCCGGCATGGCCGGCATTGCGCTCACGGTGGGCATGGCCATTGACGCCAACGTGCTGATTAACGAACGCGTCCGCGAGGAGCTGCGAAACGGCACCACGCCGCAGGCGGCCATCGCCGCGGGCTACGAGCGCGCATTCGGCACGATTCTAGACTCCAACGTCACCACGCTGATTGCCGGCATTGCGCTGTTCCTGTTTGGAAGCGGCCCGGTGCGCGGTTTTGCAGTGGTGCTGTGCCTGGGGATATTGACCTCGATGTTTAGCGCAGTGATGGTCTCGCGCAGCATGGTCAATCTGGTTTACGGCAGCCGCCGCAAGCTGGAGAAACTTTCCGTCGGCCAGGTATGGCGCCCGGCGGCTGAAAACAAAGGCTGAACCAGGAAATAACCGTGGAATTTTTCAGAATCAAACACGACATCCCGTTCATGCGCCACGCGTTGGTGTTCAACGTGATTTCCCTCATCACGTTCATCCTGGCGGTGATGTTCCTTGCCACCAAAGGGTTGAATTTCGGCGTGGATTTTACCGGCGGCACGGTGATGGAAGTCAATTACACACAGACGGCGGACATTCACAAAATCCGCGAAGCGCTTACCAAGCTCGGCTTTCTTGACGCCAGCGTGCAGAATTTCGGCACCTCGCGCGATGTGTTGATCAGGCTGCCCGTCAAAGCCGGCATAACCAACGCCAAGCTGAGCGAGCAGGTGCTGGACGCGCTGCGTGAGGCGGACAAGACCGTGCAGATGCGCCGCGTCGAATTTGTCGGACCGCAGGTGGGCAGGGAGCTGGTGGAAAATGGCTCGCTCGCGCTGCTGCTGGTTTCGGCCGGGATTGTGCTTTACCTGTGGTTCCGCTTCGAATGGAAATTCGGGGTGGCGGCGATTATCGCCAACCTGCACGACGTGGTCATCATCCTTGGCTTTTTCTCGTTTTTCCAGTGGGAGTTCTCGCTCTCGGTGCTGGCGGCGGTGCTGGCGATTCTCGGTTATTCGGTGAATGAGTCGGTGGTGGTGTTCGACCGGATCCGCGAAAACTTTCGCAAGATGCGCAAAGCTTTGACGCCGGAAATCATCGACAACGCCATCACCCGCACCATGTCGCGCACCATCATTACCCACGGCTGCACCCAGCTGATGGTGACCTCGATGCTGTTCTTCGGCGGTGAGACCCTGCATTATTTCGCCCTGGCGCTCACCATCGGCATCCTGTTCGGGATTTATTCTTCGGTGCTGGTGGCCAGCCCCATCGTCATGTGGCTGGGGGTGACGCGCGAGGATTTCATCAAGCCGGAAAAGAAGCCCGCGGCGGAAACGCCCTGATCGCCAGGCGCGGCCCGTGGAATTTCTTGATTTTCTCCTCCACCTCGACCGGCACCTGCTCGAGCTGATACGCGATTACGGGGCGGGGGTTTACCTCATCCTGTTTCTGATTATTTTCTGTGAAACCGGCCTGGTGGTGACGCCGTTTCTTCCCGGCGATTCACTGCTGTTTGTCACCGGCACGCTGGCGGCAACAGGCGCGCTCAACGTGGATGGGGCGGCGGCATTATTGATAGCGGCGGCGTTTTCCGGCGACAACACCAATTACTGGATCGGCCGCTTTACCGGCCCGAAAATCTTCCATTGGCAGCAGTCGCGGCTGTTCAACCCGACGCATCTTGCGCGCGCGCGCCGTTTCTATGAAAAACATGGCGGCAAAACCATCATCTTCGCGCGCTTCATTCCCATCCTCCGCACGTTCGCGCCGTTTGTCGCTGGCATCGGGCGCATGCACTACCCGCGCTTCCTCGTCTTCAGTCTGTGCGGCGGGCTGTTCTGGATTGGTTTCTTTGTCTACGGCGGCTATTACTTCGGCAATCTCCCGGTAGTGAAGGAAAACCTCACCGCTTTCATCATTGCGATTATCTTCGTTTCCATCCTGCCCGGCATTGTTGAATTTCTCAGAAACCGGACGCGTCAGCGCTGACTAAAAGCTATACAAATTGCCGGATAAGCCGCATCCAGCGAGGCAAAAATAGCGAGCAAAGCGGAGTTTACACAAGAAGTAAATGAGCATTTGCGAGCAATTTTTAACAAAGCTGGGGCAGCTTAGGCGCAATTTGCTAGATTTTCTTGGCGAGTTCGGCGGCTTTACCGATGTAACTCCAGGGAGTGAGCTTGAGCAGCCGCTTCTTTTCGCCGGCGGGAATGGCAAGTGAACGGATGTAAGCGTGCAGCATGCTGCGGGTGATACCGCTTTTGCCGCGGGTGAGCGCTTTCAATTGCTCGTAAGGATGGGCGATACCGTAGCGGCGCATCACCGTTTGAATCGGCTCCGCCAACACTTCCCAGTTCTGCTCCAGGTCTTGGCGCAGCCGCTTGGGATTGGCTTCCAGTTTGTTCAAGCCTTTCAGGCAGGAATCATAAGCCAGCAGAGTGTGGCCCAGCGCGACGCCGACATTGCGCAGCACGGTGGAGTCGGCGAGATCGCGCTGCCAGCGCGAGATGGGCAGTTTTTCGCTTAAGTGCTTAAGCAATGCATTGGCCACGCCGAGATTGCCTTCGGAGTTTTCAAAATCTATCGGATTTACCTTGTGCGGCATGGTGGAGGAGCCCACTTCCTTTTTTTTGGTTTTTTGTTTGAAGTAGCCCAGGCTGATGTAACCCCAGATGTCGCGGTCGAGATCGATCAAAATGGCGTTGGCGCCGGCGTAGGCATCGAACAATTCGGCGAGACAGTCATGCGGCTCGATTTGCGTGGTGTAGGGGTTGAATTCGAAACCGAGGCTTTCGACAAAATTCTTCGCGAATTTTTCCCAGTCAAAGTTGGGATAGGCCGCGAGATGGGCGTTGTAATTTCCCACCGCGCCGTTGATTTTGCCCTGTATTCTGACCGTCGCCATGCGCAGCTCGGCGCGCTTCAGGCGGTAGGCGAAATTGGCGAGCTCCTTGCCGAGGGTGGTCGGGCTGGCCGGCTGGCCGTGGGTGCGCGCCAGCATGGGCAAAGCGGAGAATTGGCGGGCGAGCGCGGTTACCTTGGCGCGGATCTGCTTGAGCGCGGGCCGCATCACTTCTTCGCGCGCCGACTGCACCATCAGCGCATAGGCGAGGTTGTTGATGTCTTCGGAAGTACAGGCGAAATGGATGAACTCGGCGACCCGAGTGACTTCCCTGTTGGCCGAGAGCTTTTCCTTCAGCCAGTATTCGACCGCCTTGAGGTCGTGGTTGGTGCGCGCTTCGATGCTTTTAACTTTTTCGGCATCGCTTTCGGAAAAACGCGAGGCCACATCGTCGAACTGCTTAAGCGTGGCTTGGGAAAACGGCGGTACTTCGCGGATTGCGGATTCGCGGCTCAAGGCTTTCAGCCATTCGATTTCCACCCGCACGCGGTGCCTGGTCAGCGCGGATTCGCTGAAATACTCCCTGAGCGCCGCGGTCTTGTTATGATAACGCCCGTCGAGAGGCGATAAGGCGGTCAGAGGCGTCAGGTGCATTGTTGATTTTTCCCAAAGCGTATTTTATCACAGGTTGAGTGATGGTTTTGCACCGAAGCAGCATGAAAAAGTTTGAGTGCCTGCTCAATGAAGTGCGCGCCTGCCGGGTATGCGTAGCGCATTTGCCCAATCCGCCCAAGCCGATTTTGCTAGCCGCCCACACCGCGACTTTGATGATTGTCGGCCAAGCGCCGGGGCGCAAGGTGCACCAAACCGGCATTCCGTGGAACGATCCTTCCGGCGACACGCTGCGCGAGTGGCTGAAGCTGGACCGCGAGCAGTTTTACGATGCCCGCCGCATTGCCATCATTCCCGCCGGCTTTTGCTATCCGGGAACGGGGAAAAATGGCGATCTGCCGCCGCGCCCGGAATGCGCGCCGCTGTGGCACCCGCGACTGCGCACGCAGCTTCCCCACATCCGGCTTACTCTGCTGATAGGAAGCTACGCCCAGGCTTATTACCTGGGCGATCGTGCCAAATCATCGCTTACCGAAACGGTGCGCGCTTACCAGGAATATCTACCCGAATTTCTGCCGCTGCCGCACCCCAGCCCCCGCAACCGCCGCTGGCTGAAGCTCAATCCCTGGTTCGAAAACGAAATCATTCCGCTGCTGCGCAGGCGCGCACGCCAGGCGCTGCGCTAGGGAACCTCTGATTAAGTCCCACGCGGTTGCGACGGTGTGCAATCCGGGTGCAAGGCGAGGCGTGAGGAGCGCCGTTTGGTGGAGGCCAAACCAGCGACGAACAACAACGCCACGCGCACGGATTGCCCCGTCCCTCTGGGTTGCGGCAAGATGCGGCGTCTGCCTCGTGCTCGCCGGAGCGTGAAGCCTCGGGTACGTGCGACCGCGAAGGCGAGCGCTGGCCCGCTCCGCTGCACAGCTTCGCAGGTGCGACGCTACGCGGGCCCTCCTCGGCATCGTAGTCTCGGCTACGACCTTCGTCGCGCGCCTTGCATCCATCCGCATTTTGCCGGCAACGCAATTCGCGGAGGACTTAATCAGAGGTTCCTAACCCTGAAGTTAATCCGGCTGGTCAAGCCGCTGTCTTGCCGTGAGCGGTGAAGGTATAATAAGCGGCTTCTAAAACGTCGTTCAGGACGGTTATGAAACTGATTGGATCGCTCACCAGCCCTTACGTGCGGAAAGTCCGAGTGGTGCTGGCGGAAAAGCATATTGATTACGAAATACAGGTGGACATTCCCTGGAATGAGGACAGCAAGGTGCCGGAATACAATCCGCTCGGCAAGGTGCCGGTGCTGTTGCTGGATGACGGCACGAATCTCTTCGATTCGAGGGTGATTGTTGAACACCTGGATAACGTCACACCGCTCGGGAAACTCATCCCCGACGACAACCGTGAAAGAACGGCGGTAAAGCGCTGGGAAGCGCTGGGCGACGGAATTTCCGATGCCGCCGCCGCCATCGTGGTTGAAAAAAAGCGGCCGGCGAAGCTGCAAAGCAAGGACTGGATCAGCCGCCAGCACGGCAAGGTGCAAGCCGGCCTCAGGGCGGCGGCGCGCGAACTGGACGAGAAAAACTGGTGCTCCGGCGACAGCTACAATCTTTCCGACATCGCTTTAGGCTGCGCCTTGGGTTTTCTCGATTTGCGTTTGCCGGAAATCGATTGGCGCACCGCTCATCCCAATCTGGAGAAGCTATACGGGAAACTGATGCAGCGGCAGTCGTTCAAGGACACCGTTCCGCCGGCTTCATAAATTCTCAAGACTCGATAATTCCACCTCCCAGGCATGCTCTACTCTCGTACACCACCACCGACTGTCCGGGAGTGACCGCCCATTGCGGTTCGGCAAAATCGATGGTGCAGCTTGTTTCGTTCACCTGTGAAATGCTGCACGCGGCGTCCGGCTGGCGGTAGCGCGTCTTCGCGGTGTACACCCAGTTGCAATGCGGCGGCCTGCCGCTTACCCAGCTTAATTCGGTGCTGGTGAGTTTCGGCCGAAACAGCAGGGGGTGGTCGTGTCCCTGCACCACGATGAGCGCATTGTGCTCCAAATCCTTTGCCGCGACGTACCACGCCTCGCCCTTGCCGCCTATCCCTAAGCCCTGGCGCTGGCCGATGGTGTAGTACATGATGCCCATATGCTCGCCCACCTTCTGGCCTTCCGGGGTTTGCACCGGCCCCGGCGCTTTCGGCAGATAGCGGCTCAAGAATTCGCGAAACGGCCGCTCGCCGATGAAACAGATGCCGGTGCTGTCTTTTTTGTCATGGTTGGGCAGCCCCTCGCGTTTCGCAATTTCCCGCACCTCCCGCTTATAGAGCTTTCCCAACGGAAAAAGCGTTTTTGAAAGCTGCTGCTGGTTCAGGCGGTACAGAAAATAGCTTTGGTCCTTGGTACCGTCTTCCGCTTTCAGCAATTGAAACAGTCCGTCCGCCTCGCGCCCCTGGGTATAATGGCCGGTGGCGATGAAATCCGCGCCGAGATTCAGCGCGTGGTCGAGAAACGCCTTGAACTTGATTTCGGCGTTGCACAGCACGTCGGGATTGGGCGTGCGGCCCGCCTGGTATTCCTTGAGAAAATCGCCGAAGACGCGCTCCTTGTACTCGGCGGAAAAATTCACAGTCTCAATATCAATGCCGATTTTATCGGCGACCGCCACGGCGTCAATCAGGTCTTCGCGCGAGGAGCAGTAGTCATCGGTGTCGTCGTCTTCCCAGTTTTTCATGAAGAGGCCGAGCACCTCGTGGCCTTCCCGCTTGAGCAGCCAGGCGGCGACCGACGAATCCACGCCGCCAGACATGCCGACGACGATCCGCTTCTTAGCCATCGGGCCGGGCTCCCTTGAACCAGTCTTCAAGGCGAAAAATCGCCGCGGGCTTGCCGTGATCGAACCACCAGGAATCCACCGCGTACTGCTGGCCGGTGCGGATTTCCAAAATGCGCGCCGCCCAGTGCGGCTTGGTGGCGCCGCGCACCACCCGCGATTGCACGCGGTGGAGTTTGAGCCAGCCACGGCCTTCCAGGATTTTTAGGTAAGCCGTGGTATTTTCCGAATGATCGGCCGAATTCATGCGGCCGTCCACGCCGCCGTCATCGTCTTTGGCCTGGTCGCGCCAAATCGGGCTCTGTTCTCCCGCGTAGCGCGCGAGCAAGCCCACAGCCTTGGCGATGGCTTCGCGTTCTTCGGCACCATTAAGAATGCCCCGGAACAGCCCGGCCGCGTTTGCCAGCTGGCTTTCGCTGAATGTCACCATGCTGCTTGCGGCGCAGTCATAGTTGTAGCAAATCTTCACGTCCTCGGCGTGCGTGGAAAAACTGGACAGCAAGAGAAGCAGAACAGGAATCCGGAGCATGCTCTTATTTGTAATAGGTGATGATGTCGAGAGGATAGCGCTTTCCCGCGAGATAATCCTGCACGCAGCGTAACACCAATGGGCTGCGATGGCGCGATTGGCTGGCGCGGATTTCATCAACGCTTTGCCATACCGTACGGATGATGCCGTGGTCCAGCTTGCGCTGCGCCTCGAAGCCGGTGGCGCGTCCGGCGAAGGCAAAGCGCAGAAAGGTAATGTTTTTGCCGGCATGGTGCCAACGGTAAATGCCGAGCAGATACTCGGGCTTGAAGTGATAAGCGGTTTCTTCCAGCGTCTCGCGCACCACGCCTTCCAGCACCGATTCGTTTTCCTCGAGATGCCCGGCCGGCTGGTTGAACGCCTTGCCGTCGTCGGTGTCTTCTTCGACCAGCAGAAAGCGCCCGTGCTCTTCAATCACCGCGGCCACGGTAACGTTCGGTTTCCAGATCATGCGATTTCCCCGCGATAAACTTGAATTTTAGCTTGTCTCGGGGCAAGCCAAAAGCAACTTCGCATCAACGGAAAAAACAAAAAAGGCGGGGTAGCAACCCCGCCTTCTCATGACCGGAAATAAATCCGTCTTAGGATTTCTTGTCTTCCTTATTTTCTTCTTTCTTATGTTTCTTCTTGGCTGTTTTCTTGTGTTCTTTACTCTTTTCAGCTTTCTTTTCGGTGTTGCCGGGTTGCGCGGCTTCGGTCTTGGCCGTGCCGGCGGGGGTCGGAGCGGCGGTTTCGGCGGCAACAGCGGAGAGGGTCACGGCGGCAAACGCCGCGGCGATCAGTGCAGACAACAGCTTGCTCATGGTTTTTCCTTTAGAGTTAACAAATTATAAAAAAGACACAAACGTGCCCCCGCCAATAACGCGCAAGCTTGCAACAGGTTGACACCGCGCTTGATCAAGCGCCGCGTTACTTCAGATAGGCGTAGCCGGGCAGGGTGAGGAATTCTACGAAATCATTGCCGGTGGTGATTTCGTCGAAAATTTTCGCCGCCTCTTCGTAACGCCCACCCTGGGTGTATTGCGTTTCACCGAGCTCCCGCCGGATTTTGGCGAGCTCCTGCGGCAAAAGCTCGCGGAAGAGTTCCTTGGTGATTTTGCGCCCGTCTTGCAGCACGCCTTTCGGGCTGCGGATCCATTGCCAGATCTGCGAGCGCGAAATTTCGGCAGTGGCGGCGTCTTCCATGAGGTTGTGGATCGGCACGCAGCCGACGCCGGCGAGCCAGGAACCCAAGTATTGCAGGCCGACATTGATGTTCATGCGCAAGCCCTGCTCAGTGATCGGCTTCTCCGGGCCGAAGGCGAGCAGATCGGCAGCCTTCACTGTGACATCGTCGTGTTTCTTGTGAATCTGATTGGGCGCAGGCATCACCGCATCGAACGACGCTTTCGCCAACGTTACCAGCTTGGGGTGCGCAACCCAGGTGCCGTCGTACCCGTCGCCCGCTTCCCGGTCCTTATCGGCGCGCACCTTCGCCAGCGCGGCTTCGTTGGCTGTGGGGTCGCTCTTAATCGGAATTTGCGCCGCCATGCCGCCCATGGCATGGGCGTCGCGCTTGTGGCAGGTCTTGATCAGCAGCAGTGCGTACGCGCGCATAAAGGGACTGGTCATGATGACATGGCTGCGGTCGGCGAGGACGAAATTCGGGTCATTGCGGAATTTCTTGATGCAGCTGAAGATGTAATCCCAGCGCCCGGAATTAAGCCCCGCCGAATGCTGGCGCAGTTCGTAAAGAAGCTCTTCCATCTCAAACGCGGCGAGGACGGTTTCAATCAGCACCGTGGCCTTGATGGTGCCGCGAGGAATGCCCAGCTCGTCCTGCGCCAGGTTGAAAATGTCGTTCCACAGCCGTGCTTCCAGATGGTTTTCCATTTTCGGCAGGTAGAAATACGGTCCGGTATTGCGCGCAAGCAGTTCTTTGGCGTTGTGAAAGAAGTAGAGCGCGAAGTCGAAAATCGCGCCGGAAACCGGCTGGCCGTCGACCTGCACATGCTTTTCCGGCAAATGCCAGCCCCGCGGCCGCACCATGAGAGTGGCGGTCCGGTCGTTGAGTTTATATTGCTTGCCTTCGGCCGAGGTGTAACTGACGGTGCGGCGCACCGCGTCGCGCAGGTTGATCTGCCCCTGGATGATGTTCTCCCAAGTGGGGCTGCTGGAATCCTCGAAATCCGCCATGAACACGTTGGCGCCGGAATTGAGCGCATTAATGATCATCTTGCGCTCCACCGGCCCGGTAATCTCGACGCGGCGGTCCTGCAGGTCGTGCGGCGCCGGTCCGACAGTCCAGTTGCCTTCCCGGAGGTGGCGGGTCTGCGGCAGGAAATCGGGGCGCCTGCCTGCGTCGAACTCCGCCTGGCGCGCCACGCGCGCCTGCATCAGCTCACGGCGGCGGTCTTCAAACTTGCGCGCAATCTCGGCGACAAAATCCAGCGCCTGGGGTGTGAGGATTTGTGCAAATTCGTGGGTGATTTTGCCGAGAACGGCGACGCCTTCCGCGTGGCCATGGATGCGGCCCATCGATATTCTCCTTTAGTTTATAGTTTTGAAAGCTTTTAACGTAGCAAGTTTGCCACAAAAAACGCCGCAAGGGCGCCCCCGCCTCTTGAGCGAGCGCATCCTGCGACGTTTGATCAGGCAATTGTTAGCCGAACTGTGCTTCTTCGGTTGAGCCGGTGAGCGCGGTGACCGACGACTGGCCGGCCTGAATAACTTGCGTTACCTGGTCGAAATAGCCGGTGCCGACTTCGCGCTGGTGCTTGACCGCGGAAAAACCCTTGTCCGCCGCGGCGAATTCCTTTTGCTGCAACCGAACGAACGCCGACATGCCCTCACGGGCATAGCCGTGCGCCAGCTCGAACATGCTGTAATTCAATGCGTGGAAACCCGCCAGCGTGATGAACTGGAACTTGTAGCCCATGGCGCCCAGCTCGCGCTGGAAGCGGGAGATGATGGCATCGTCCAGGTTCTTCTTCCAGTTGAAGGAAGGCGAACAGTTGTAGGCAAGCAGCTTATTCGGGTATTGCTTGCGGATTGCCTCGGCGAATTTCTTGGCGAATTCAAGGTCCGGCGTGCCGGTCTCGCACCACACTAGGTCGGCGTAGGGCGCGTAAGTGAGGCCGCGGGACACTGCCTGCTCGAGGCCGTTCTTAGCGCGGAAGAAGCCTTCGGAAGTGCGCTCGCCGGTCAAGAACGGCTTGTCGTTCTCGTCCACGTCGGAGGTGATCAAATTGGCCGCTTCGGCGTCGGTGCGGGCGAACAACAGAGTCGGCACGCCCAGCATGTCGGCCGCCAGCCGCGCCGCGACGAGTTTCTGCACCGCTTCCTGCGTGGGTACCAGGACTTTGCCCCCCATGTGGCCACATTTCTTGGCGGAAGCGAGCTGGTCTTCGTAGTGAACGCCGGCGGCGCCCGCTTCGATCATGGCTTTCATCAATTCGAAAGCGTTCAGCACTCCGCCAAAACCGGCTTCGGCATCCGCCACAATCGGCGCGAACCAGTCAATTTCGTCCTTGCCTTCGGCGTGATGCAATTGGTCGGCGCGCATGAAGGTGTTGTTGATGCGGCGGACCACCGCCGGCACGCTGTTGGCGGGGTAGAGCGACTGATCGGGATACATCTCGCCGGCGAGATTGGCATCCGCCGCGACCTGCCAGCCGGAAAGATAAACCGCCTTCAAGCCGGCCTTGACTTGCTGCATGGCCTGGTTACCGGTGAGCGCGCCAAGAGAAAGCACATAAGGCTGTTCGTTAACCAGCTTCCACAGTTTTTCCGCGCCGCGCCTTGCCAGCGAGTGTTCGATGTGCACCGTGCCGCGCAGGCGTTCCACGTCCTCGGCGGTGTAGCCGCGTTTCACGCCTTTCCAGCGCGGGTTCTCCGCCCAGTCTTTTTTAATTCGTGCGATTTCCAGATCATTGTTCATGAAGTTCCTCTACGCAAATAAATTTATCAGGCTGGCAATTCGCTGCTGCGCACCCCGGCTCCCATCGTACCGGTTCGCCTTGCCGGTGTTCGGGTCGAACCAAACGGCGAATGCCGGCTTGCAGAAAAAAATTGCCCTCGGGCAATTCGTTTCACGGGGTGGCCAGAGATCGGGTCTGGCAAACCTGAAGGGCTCAAGATGTGCTTAACATCAGCCCGTGACTGGCGTCGCCTGTGCGGTGGGCTTGAGGCGAGCGTTCGTGACCGTGGCGGGGAGTATAACATGATATTTTTTTATATGTATAGTTTTTAATGCACTGCAACATCAGTTGTAACGTAATGAATAAAAAAGTAATAATAGTTTATTTCATAATACAGTTAAGGTATTTTACGCACTGTGTTTAACCTCTTTATGTGCAGGGCAAAAACGGTCAATCCAAGATCTTTTCCGAGACCACAATTCCGTCGGCATCGGCGTAAAGATAATGGTCGGGTGCAAAGGTTACGCCGCCAAAATTAACGGGGATGTTGACCTCGCCTGCGCCTTTTTTCAGGCTTTTTTGCGGATGGGTATTGAGCGCCAAAACGCCGATAGGCATTTGGCCGATAGCCTCGGAATCGCGGATGCAGCCGTAGACGACGATGCCGGCCCAGTTGTTCTTCAACGCGAGTTCGGCGAGCTGATCTCCCACTAGTGCACAGCGCAATGAGCCGTCACCGTCCACCACCAGCACCTTTCCCATCCCCGGTTGCGACAGCGCGCTTCTCACCGGCACGTTGTCCTCGTGGACTTTCACCGTGGCGATGCGCCCGGAAAAAACTTTATTGCCGCCGTAACTTTGCAGCCGCGGCGACACCACCCTGATTTTGCCCTGGTGGTGATCGCAGAGGTCCGCGGTTTTGAAACTCATGTTGGTTCTCCCCGATACAAAGTCTGATTGGACCGGCTCAGCGCCCTCCCCGGTTCAGGCATAGAATAACCGTCCGGACAAAACCGTAATAATAATATATTATATAAGATATAAGAGTTCATGAACCCCCCTCTTCTCGACTAGGGATCCCAATGTACAAACATATCAAGGTGCCGACCACAGGCGAAATTATCCGCGTCAACCTGGACCATTCCCTCAGTGTTCCCGACCAGCCCATTATTCCCTTCATCGAAGGCGACGGCATTGGCGTGGACATCACCCCGGTGATGCGCAAAGTGGTGGATGCCGCAGTGGACAAAGCCTACAACGGCCAGCGCAAAATCGTGTGGATGGAAATCTACGCCGGCGAAAAATCCACCAAGGTCTACGGCAAGGATATGTGGCTGCCGGATGAAACCCTAGACGCGGCGCGCCAATACGTGGTCTCCATCAAGGGACCGCTGACTACGCCGGTGGGCGGCGGCATCCGCTCGATCAACGTGGCGTTGCGGCAGGAGCTTGACCTCTATGTGTGCCTGCGCCCGGTGCGCTACTTCCGCGGCGTGCCGAGCCCGCTCACGCACCCCGAAAAAACCGACATGGTGATTTTCCGCGAAAATTCGGAGGACATTTACGCCGGCATCGAGTGGGAATCGCAGTCGGACAAGGCCAGGAAAGTAATCGACTTCCTCATCAAAGATATGGGGGTCACCAAGATCCGCTTTCCCGGGACTTCAGGCATCGGCATCAAACCGGTATCACGCGAAGGAACGGAACGCCTGGTGCGCAAGGCGATTCAATACGCGCTCGACAACCACCGCCGCTCGGTGACGCTGGTGCATAAGGGCAACATCATGAAGTACACCGAGGGCGCGTTCAAGAACTGGGGCTATGAACTGGCACGGCGCGAGTTCGGCGCCACCGAATTAGATGGCGGGCCGTGGCTCAAGATTGCGAACGGCGGCATCGTCATCAAGGACGTGATTGCCGACGCCTTCCTGCAGCAGATTTTGCTGCGCCCCGAGGAATACGACGTGATCGCGACACTCAACCTCAACGGCGACTACATTTCCGACGCCCTGGCCGCACAGGTGGGCGGCATCGGCATTGCGCCGGGCGCCAATATGAGCGATTCGGTGGCGATGTTCGAGGCCACCCACGGCACCGCGCCGAAGTACGCCGGCAAGGATTATGTCAATCCGGGCTCGCTCATTCTTTCGGCGGAAATGATGTTGCGGCACATGCAGTGGTTCAAGGCCGCCGACCTCATCATCCAGGCGATGGAGGACACCATCAAGGCCAGGATCGTGACTTACGATTTTGCGCGCCTGATGCAGGGCGCCACTCAGGTGTCCTGCTCCGGTTTCGGCGACGCCATGATCGAGCGCATCTGCCACCCCGGCCAGCACTAGCAGGGTGTTGAAAAACTCTCCGGGAGCCGCGTTTGACACGAAAAATGCTCAGATGCAAGGCGCGCGACGAAGGTCGTAGCCAGGACTACGATGCCGAGGAGCGCAACGCAGCAGATGGGCATTTTTCGTGCAAACCCGGATGGGGCGTGGCTTTCCGG